>NZ_JBEZLR010000077.1:0-46092 GCF_040652275.1 Streptomyces sp. NPDC048275 | reverse complement strand
GGCGTGGTCGGCACCGTCGGCCGCATCTTCGGCGAGGCGGGCATCAACATCGCCGGCATGCAGGTCGCCCGCGCGGCCGTGGGCGGCGAAGCCCTAGCGGTCCTCACCGTCGACGACACCGTCCCGCAGGGCGTCCTCACCGAGGTGTCCGAGGAGATCGGCGCGACCTCGGCGCGCTCGGTGAACCTCGTCTGACGTTCACTGTCCTACCTTCACGGCTGAGGGCCGGGTCACCTTCGGGTGGTCCGGCCCTCAGCCGTAGGGCGACGCGGTCGTCTCCGGCTCGATCAGGCCCTCGCGATAGGCGATGGCCACGGCTTCCGTGCGGCCGGCCGCGCCCAGCTTGGCGAGGATGTTGGACACGTGGACACTCGCCGTCTTGCCGCTGATGAACAGCTCCTCGCCGATCTGCCGGTTGGTGCGGCCCCGGGCCAGCAGCCGCAGGACGTCGCTCTCGCGGGCGGTCAGGGCCGCGATGCGGTCCGAGGTGGAGGGTGAGTCGGCGAGACGGCCGCGGCGGACGACCGCGTCCACCGCCTCGCGCAGCGGTACGGCACCCAGCCGGTCGGCGGTGTCGCGGGCAGCGCGGGCCTGCTCGGCGGCCTCCTCGCGGCGGCCCGCCGCCAACAGGGCCTCGGCGAGCCGCCGTCGGCAGCGCGCCAGTTCGTACGGATCGCCGTAGTCGAACGCGGCGGCGGCCTTTTCCCACGAGGCGACACACGTGGTGGCGTCGGGCCCGGGGTGGGCGCGCAGCCACTCCGCCTCGGCGCGGGCCAGCCAGGCCAGGCTCTCCGGTCCCGGGCGGGCACCGGCCTCGCCCGATGCGGCTGTGTCCCGGGCCAGCCGCACCAGCTCGGTGGCGGTGTCCGTCCAGCGGCCGGCCCCCGGTTCGTCGCCGGTCAGGCGGAGCTCCACAGCGGCGTCCGCGACCGCCGGCAGTGCGAGCGCGGCGAGCCGCACCCCGATGTCCGGCTGCTCGGTACCCGCGCCCTCCTTGAGCGCCGCGAGGATCGTGTGCACGAAACCGACGGCGGCGTCGGGGTCACCGCGCAGCGCCGCGGCGTCGGTCAGCACGATGCCCGCGACGAGTGTGGCCATCCAGTCGAACGGCCCGTCGAGCAGGGCGCGGGCACGCTCGGCGGCCGTCCGCTCGCCGCGGGCCAGGGCGACATACAGCGCGGGAGCGGTCGCGAAACCGCCCGCCGACGGCAGCCGCTCGGCGTCCTCGGCGGCCGCCCGCGCGCACTCGTCCCAGCGGCCCAGGGTGTAGAGGACCAGCGACTGGATGTAGCGCAGCTCCAGGGCGTACGGCGAGGAGAACAGCCCGGACCGGTTCGCGCGCTCCAGGCCCTCGGAGAGCCAGGTGAGGCACTCGTCCAGGTCGCCGGATTCGTAGCAGCCGATGGCGAGGCTGAAGAGCGCGCGCATTTCGACGGAGAAGTTGCCCGCGCGCCGGGCCAGGTCGCGGGCCTGCCGCAGCCGCTCCCGGCCCTGTGGCGTACGCCGGTTGTGGCTTTCCAGTCCGACGAGGGAAATTATCAAGTCGGCCTGGGCGTCGGGAAGTTCAAGCTCCTCGGCGGTGCGCAATGCCCGTCGGGCGACGCGCTGGGCGTCTTCGTCGTGGCCCATGAACCGTGCGGCCATGACATGGGTGGCCGCGGCCCACACCCAGGTGTGCGACGGGGGCTCGGCCGGGATCATGGCCAGCGCCTCGCTGCTGTAGGTGTAGGCGGCCTCCAGATTGTCGACGCGCATCAGATTGCCCGCGAGGGTGTAGCGGACCCGGGCGGCGAGCTCGGAGTCGGCGCCCGAGCCGGCCCTGGCGAGCGCGGAGCGGCTGAGGGAGACCGCCCGGTGGCTCTCGCCGGCGTGCGCGGCGGCAGCGGAGGCGCGCAGGGTGAGCGTCACCGGGTCGCCGTCCTGGGGATGGGCGGTGGGTTCCACCGTGGGCCACAACTCGAGCGCGGTCTCCAGGTGACGCAGCTCTTCGGCGGGCGCGCCGACCCGCTGGGCGTGGTCGGCCGCTTCGAGGGAGGCCGCGAGCGCGTCCGGCAGGTCGTGGCTCTCGCGTGAGTGGTGGGCGCGCTCGGCCGCGCTCTTGGCCGGGTGGCCGTGCCCCGCGAGGAGTTTGGCGAACGTGCGGTGCAGCCGGACCCGCTCCCCGGGCAGCAGATCGGCGTAGACGGCTTCGCGGGTGAGGGCGTGTCGGAAGGAATAGGTGGCGTCCGCGCCGGGGACGAGCAACTGCCGTCCGACGGCCTCGCGCAGCGCCGACTCCAGCTCGTCCTGAGGCAGCTGTACGGCGTCCCGCAGCAGGTCGTGCTCGACGCGGCGTCCGGCGACCGCGGCCGTGCGCAGCATCTGCTGGGCGGTGTCGGACAACTGCTCGATCCGGATGAGGAGTACGTCGGCCAGACCGCTCGGCAGCGCGGGCGCCGCCGCGGCGATGTCACCGGGCAGGGCGGCGAGCAACTCCTCCGCGTAGAAGGCGTTGCCCTCGGCGCGGTCGACGATGCGGCGGACCGTGGTGTCGGAGAGGGCGGCGGAGAGGGCGTCGGCCCGCAGGGCGCGCACCAGGAGTGCGACCTCGGCGTCCGCCATGGGGCGCAGCTCGAGACGGTCCACCGAGGGCAGCCGGACCAGCTCGGCCAGCAACGGGCGCAGGGGGTGGCGGCGGTGCAGGTCGTCCGTGCGGTACGAGGCGAAGATCGCCAGGCGGTGCGCGGGGGCGCCGCCGGCGGGACTTTGCAGGACGCCACGGCTGAGGAGGAAGCGCAGGAGGTCGCGGGAGGACTGGTCCGCCCAGTGGAGGTCTTCGAGGACCAGGAGGAGCGGGGTGATGGCGGCGACGTCGGTCAGCAGGCCGGCCACGCCCTCGAAGAGCCGCAGACGGCTGCCCGTGTCCGCCGTGCCGGTGCCGGTGCCGGTGCCGAGCAGTCGGTCGACCGCCGGGTGCGCCGCGAGCGCGGCCGTGAACCGCTCGTCAGCGGCGAGCGCGCCGAGGATCTCCGTGAACGGCAGGTAGGGCAGGCCCACGTCGCCGAGGTCCACGCAGTGGCCCGCGAGCACCGTCATGCCGGTGCGGGTGGCGTGGGCCGCGGCCTCCGACAGGACGCGGGTCTTGCCGACCCCGGCGTCTCCTGAGATCACCACGGCGCGGGGGGCGCCCTCGCGGGCGCGGTTCAACACGCCGGTGAGCCGGGAGAGTTCGTCGTCCCGGCCGATGAACGGCGTACCGAAGGTCTGTGACACGGAACCATCCTGGCACGCGGCAGTGACAGCGTGCCGTGGCGTTGTGCGTACCGCGGGATGGCCGCCCATCCCCAGGGGGCTCCGCCCCAGCCCCCGTTCGGACTGAACGGCCTCGTCCTCAATCGCCGGACGGGCTGAGATGCCCAGGGGTGCGGGGCTGTGACATTGTGCGGCTCCGCCGCGTGGGCGCGCCCGGCCCCCACCGTCCCGCAGCCAAAGAACCACCTGCCGGGGGTCCGGGGGCGGAGCCCCCGGGGACGATGGGGGTCCCCCTGCTCGAGCGAAGTCGAGAGCTTGGGGGAGGGTAGGGGCGGCGGCGGCGAGAAACCCCACCCCGAGTTCAGGACCCACCCTCGAGCTCACGCCCCGCAGGGATCCGCGTCGCCCAAGCCAGCACCGCCGCCCCCAGCAACAGCACCGCCCCCGCGATCGCCGCCGCGTGCATCCCGCTGGTGAAGGCCTCACGAGCCGCCCGCACCAGCGCCGCGCCCGCGTCGCCCGGCAGTTGGTGAGCCACCGCAAGCGCACCCCCCAGGGTCTCGTGGGCCGCGGCCGGGGCACCGGACGGAATCTCGTGGCGGTAGACCGCGGTGCCGATGGAGCCGAGGACCGCCATACCGAGGGCGCCGCCGAACTCCGCGCCGGTCTCCAACAGCGAGGAGGCGGCGCCCGCGTTGCCCACGGGGACGGTGCTCAGCGCCAGATCCATCATCAGGGACATCACGGTGACGATTCCGGCGGCCAGGACACCGGCACCGGCGAGCGACAGCCACAGCGAGTCCGTGCCGGTGAGGGTGAGCAGACCGTAGCCGCAGGCGGCGAGGACGAAACCGCCGGAGACGACGTGGGAACGGTGCACGCCCTTCTGCACCAACTGCGCGGCGACCGGCGCGGCGACGCCGACCAGGACCGTCGGGAGCAGCGCCCACAGTGCGGCCTGCATGGAGCTCTTGCCGAGCACCGACTGCAGGTACTGGGTGGTGAAGTACGCCGAACCCATCATCCCGAACGAGGAGATGAGGTTGAGCGCGACGGCGGGCGCGAAGCCGCGGCCCTGGAACAACCTGGGGGAGATCAAGGGTGACTCGGCGGTGCGCTGGCGGTGGATGAAGAGGGCGGTGAAGACGAGGCCGACGACGACCGAGGCGACGTACTCGAACTTCCAGCCCTCGGACGGGATCTCCTTCACGCCGTAGATGAGGGGCAGCACGGCGGCCATGGACAGCGGCACGCTCAGCAGGTCGAAACGGCCCGGCTCCGGGTTCTTGGACTCGGGGAGCAGGATCGGGCCGAGGGCCAGGAGCAGCACCATCGCGGGCAGGTTGACCAGGAAGACCGAGCCCCACCAGAAGTACTCGACCAGGACACCGCTCATCACCGAGCCGAGTGCGATGCCGCCGGTCATGACGCCCGACCACATGCCGATCGCCTTCGCGCGCTGTCCGGGGTCCGTGAACATCGTGCGGATGATCGCCATCGTCGACGGCATCAGCGTCGCGCCGCCGACGCCGAGGAGCGCGCGGGCCGCGATCAGGGTTTCGGCGCTGTCGGCGTACGCGGCGATGAGGGACGCCGCGCCGAAGGCGGCGGCGCCGGACAGGAGGAGCTTGCGGCGGCCGATGCGGTCGCCGAGCGAGCCCATCGTCATCAGCAGGCCGGCGAGCACGAACGCGTAGATGTCGAAGATCCACAGTTGCTGGGTGCCGCTCGGCTCCAGGTCCGCGCTGATCGAGGGGATCGCGAAGTAGAGGACCGAGACGTCCATCGAGACCAGGAGCAGCGGAAGCATCAGGACGCCAAGGGCGGTCCATTCCCGGCGGCCGGCGAGGGCGCCGGGTGCGGGAGTGGTGCTCGGCGTGTTCGTCGAGTTCGTCATGCCGGGGACTGTACACACGTATTAAACGAGCGTCTAGAACGCTTGTATAGAACGCACGTATGTGACGCTCGTATGGGACGGTTGTCTGCCCCGGAGGTACGCTGGCCCGCATGGGACACCGTGAGGATCTGCTCGAAGGCGCCAAGCGTTGCCTGCTGGAAAAGGGGTTCGTGCGCACGACCGCGCGCGACATCGTGAAGGAGTCCGGGACGAACCTGGCGTCCATCGGCTACCACTACGGATCGAAGGACGCGCTGCTCACGCAGGCCTTCGTGGCGCTGATGCAGGAGTGGGGGGAGAAGTTCGACTCCCAGGCGGCGTACGAGGACACGCCCGGCGGTTCCGTGGAGCGGTTCCACAGCGTGTGGGCGCGGATGCTGGAGTCCTTCGAGGACTTCCGGCCCGTGTGGGCGGCCAGCATGGAGGTCGTCACGCAGGGGGACCGGGTGCCCGAGCTGCGGGAGCTGATGGCGAAGGCGCAGATCGAGGGGCGGTCCGGGCTTGTCGCGATGCTCACGGGCCTGGACGAGGAGACGCTCGACGAGCGGACCGTCCAGTCGCTCGGCGGCTTCTATCAGGCGTTGTTGAACGGTCTGATGGTGCAGTGGCTCTTCGACCCGGCGAGCGCGTCCACGGCGGACGACCTCACGGAGGGGCTGCGACGGGTGATCGACGCGGCCGCGAAGACGAAGGCGACGACGAAAGCGAAGGCGACGACGAAGACCAAGCCGAAGGACTGAGGCGTCACGCGGGTACGAGTACGCCGTCCCGCATCTCCATCGCGCGAACGGCGAAACGCCGTACCACCGCGCGCTCGTGACAGATGAACAGACTGGGCGAGCCCAAGTTTCTCCTGGAGGCCGACCGGCTGGCCGACCGTACGCGGGGGGCCGCCGCTTCACGAAGTGCTTGTCCGTCCAGAGCGGACGGGAGAGGGAAAGAGGAGTACCCACTCCTTTCCACTCTTAACTTATAGCGCACTGGGGGGCTTGCGGCAAGGCCCGGGTCGTACCGCAGAATCGCCGACCGAAGCCAGAATCTGCGGGAGTGGGAGTCGCGAAATGCGGGTGTTGTTGTCGACGTACGGGTCGCGCGGGGATGTCCAACCGATGGCGGGACTCGCGGTGCAATTGCGGGCGCTCGGCGCGGAGGTGCGAGTGTGCGCGCCGGCGGACGAGGAGTTCGCGAAGCTGCTGGCCGGTGTCGGCGTGGAGCTGGTGCCGGCCGCCGAGCCGGTGCGCACGCTGGTGACCGGGTCGGCTCCGAAGACGCCGGAGGGACTGCCCCAGCGTGCTGCCGCGCTGGTCGTCGCGCAGTACGAGGCGGTCGCCGCCGCGGCCGAGGGATGTGACGCGGTGGTGGCGACCGGCCTGGTCCCGGCGGTGGCCGGGGCGCAGTCGGTGGCCGAGGAACTGGGCATCCCCTTCGTGTACGTGGCCTACTTCCCGACCATGCTGCCGTCGCCGCACCACGCGCCGCACGCGCTGCCGGGCCGGCCGTTCCCGCCGGACATGACGGACAACCGGGAGCGGTGGGACTGGAACGCCGAGAGCTTCAACGTGCTGTACGGCCCGGGGCTCAACGCTCACCGGGCGTCGATCGGCCGGCCACCGGTGGACGACGTCCGCAGCCATGTCTTCACCGACCGGCCGTGGCTGGCGGCGGACCCGATCCTGGGGCCGTGGCAGGAGCCGGCGGATCTCGACGTCGTACAGACCGGCGCGTGGCTCCTGCCGGACGAACGCCCGCTGTCGGCCGAGTTGGAGGCGTTCCTGGAGGGCGGCGCACCGCCGGTGTACGTGGGCTTCGGCAGCATGCCCATGAGCGGCTCGAAGGATGTCGCCCAGGTGGCCATCGAGGCGGTGCGCGCGCAGGGCCGTCGCGCAGTTGTCGGGCGTGGCTGGGCCGATCTGGGCCTGATCGACGACCGGGGCGACTGCTTCGTCGTCGACGAGGTCAACCAGCAGGCGCTGTTCGGCCGGGTGGCCGCCGTCGTGCACCACGGCGGCGCGGGCACGACGACGACGGCCGCCCGGGCCGGCGCGCCTCAGGTGGTGGTACCCCAGATCGTGGATCAGCCGTACTGGGCCGACCGGGTGGCCGAGTTGGGTATCGGCGCCGCACACGACGGTCCGACTCCGACCTTCGAGTCCCTGTCGGCCGCGCTCAAAACGGCCCTGACCCCCGAGACCCGCGCACGCGCGAGGGCCGTGGCCGACGCGATCCGCACCGACGGGGCGGCGGTGGCCGCGAAGCTGCTGCTCGACGCGGTCAGCCGGAAAAGGCCGCCCGTGCCCGCGTGAACCACGCGGGATCGTCGAGCCAGGAACCCAGAACACGAGAACCTGCACACGCCGGTCCAGACGCCTTGCCGCGCGCAATGGCCGCGAGCGACCTCAGATCGGAGCCAGTGACGTGAATCCCCTGACCACCAGGGCGTTTGACCTTCCCGACCACCTTTCCCCCAAGGCCGACCCGACGCTGATCGCCGGCGATGAACAGCACTTCGCGGCCATCGCGGAGTGCCTCGAGCAGTCGATCGCCGAGGTGTCCGACCGACTCGATGCCGAGCGCAGGGCGCCCGGCGGCATGGGCCGGCAGGCGATGGACCGGGACACGGAGGTCCACCGGCTGACCGCTCGCCTGCGCGCACTGCGTCGCTTCGGTCTGGACCTGTGCCTCGGACACATGGTCGGCGCGGACAACCCAGAACCCGTGTACGTCGGACGACTTGGCCTGACGGACAGCACGGGTCGTCGGCTGCTGCTCGACTGGCGCTCCCCAGCGGCCGAGCCCTTCTTCGGAGCCACCCACGCCAACCCGATGGGTCTGGCAAGCCGCCGCAGGTACCGCTGGACCCGCGGCCGGATCAGCGACTACTGGGACGAGGTGTTCACCTCGGACGGATTCGCCGGGCACGCCGCGCTCGACGACCAGTCCGCCTTCATCGCCAGCCTGGGCAGCAACCGGTCGCCCCGGATGCGAGACGTGCTCGGCACCATCCAGGCCGACCAGGACGCCATCATCCGCGCGGGATCCCGTGGCGCTCTCGTCGTCGACGGCGGTCCGGGTACGGGCAAGACCGTCGTCGCTCTGCACCGCTCCGCCTACCTCCTCTACTCCGACCCTCGCCTCGGTCACCGCCGGGGCGGCGTGCTGTTCGTCGGTCCGCACCGGCCCTACCTGGCCTATGTCGCCGACGTCCTCCCCAGCCTCGGAGAGGAGGGCGTGCAGACCTGCACGCTGCGGGACCTCGTCGCCGAGGGAGCCGCGGCAGCGATCGAGGCCGACCCGGACGTGGCCCTCCTGAAATCGTCCGCGAACCTGGTGAAGGCCATCGAGAAGGCCGTCAGGTTCTACGAGGAGCCGCCCAGCAAGGGGATGACGGTCACGACCCACTGGTCCGACATCTGGCTGAGCGCCGACGACTGGGCCGTGGCGTTCGAAGCGGCACCCGGAGTTCCGCACAACGAGGCGCGCGACCAGATCTGGGAGGAACTGCTCACCATCCTGGTCGACAAGCACGACGGCGACGTCTCGCCCGACCTGCTCCGGAGGTCGCTGTCGCAGGACAGGGAGCTGCTCACGGCCTTCAACCGCGCGTGGCCGCTGCTCGAAGCGGCCGACCTCGTCTCAGACCTGTGGTCGGTGCCCGCCTACCTGCGGATGTCCGCTCCTTGGCTCAGCCCCGACGACGTACGAAAGCTGCAGCGCGCGGACACCCAGGCCTGGACGGTGTCCGACCTGCCGCTCCTGGACGCGGCACGGCAGCGGCTCGGCGACCCGGAGGCGGCCCGGCGCGAGCGTCGGAACAAGGCCATCATCGCCACCCAGCGCGAGCACATGGCGCAGGTCGTGGACAACCTGATCGAGGCCACAGCCAACTCCGGCGCCGACGGTGACGACGGCGAAGGCCTCGTGACGATGCTGCGCGGTGAGGACGCCCAGGTCAGCCTGGTCAACGAGTCCGAACTGCCGACCGTCGAACCGGACCTGCTCGCCGGCCCGTTCGCGCACATCGTCGTGGACGAGGCTCAGGAACTGACCGACGCGGAGTGGCAGATGCTGCTGCTCCGGTGCCCGTCCCGGAGCTTCACCATCGTCGGGGATCGCGCCCAGGCCCGGCACGGGTTCACGGAGTCGTGGCAGGAACGGCTCGAGCGGGTCGGGCTCGACCGGATCAATCTGGCCTCCCTGAGCGTCAACTACCGGACGCCGGGAGAAATCATGGCGGAAGCCGAGCCGGTCATCCGGGCCGTGCTCCCGGACGCCAACGTGCCGACCTCCATCCGCAGCACCGACGTCCCCGTCGTCCACGGAACCGCTTCGGATCTGAACTCGGTCCTCGACACCTGGCTCGCCGCACATGCCGACGGGATCGCCTGTGTCATCGGAGATCCCACCTTCCGGACGACGTCCCGCGTCCGGTCGCTGACCCCGGAGCTGTCGAAGGGGCTCGAGTTCGACCTGGTCGTCCTCATCGACCCGGAGGCGTTCGGCGAGGGCATCGAAGGAGCGGTCGACCGCTATGTCGCGATGACCCGAGCGACCCAGCAACTCGTCATCCTCACGAGCTCCTGACGTCGGCCGAACGAACGCCCTCTCCCGGCCGAGCGGTGCCGTTCGTGCTGACCAACCGCCTTCGCTGCCAACGGAGTCGCGGTAGTTGCGGTCCCCGCAGCCGGCTACAGCCGCGCCCCCTTCAACGCCATGTGCAGCAGCAGTCGATCCTCGCCGTCGTCCAGGTCGAGGCCGGTCAGCTGCTCGACGCGGGACAGGCGGTAGTAGAGGGTCTGCCGGTGGATGCCCAACTCGGCTGCCGCGCGGCCTGCTTGGCCCGCGCAGTCGAGGAACACCTCGGCCGTGCGGGCGAGTTCGTGGTGGGCGGGGGCGAGGAGGGTGCGGACGGCGGGGTCGTGGGCGGCCTCCGGGGGGAGGGCGGTGAGGAGGCGGTACGGGCCGATCGACGACCACTGGGCGACCGGGCCGTGGCGGGGCTCGGCCAGGACCGCGCGGGCGGAGGCGGACGCCTCCTGCCATGCGGCACCCAGTTCGGAGAGCCCCACGCGGGCCTCGGCGACCCCGGCGGCCGTCTTTCCCCTTCGCGAACCCTCCTCGGCCCGTACCCCCGGGCGCCCGCCCCCGCCACCGCGCTGTCCCTCCGCCTCCCGCACGAACCGCAGAGCAGCTGTCAGTGCCGGAGTCGGCACCTCCGTCGAACGCAGCCGCACGAGGAGGGCCAGGCTCTGACCGGTGGCCCCCCACGGCACCGTGCACAGGGCGGTGGCGCCCGGCACCGTACGGACGGATGGGGCGTCGTCGGGGTCGGCAGAGGGCCAGGGGGCGACGCACACCAGTGCGTGCAGGCCGTCCCCACGCGGACCGAGAGCCGTACGCAGTTCGGCGACCGCCATGTCGCGCTGCCAGCCGCGCTCCGCGATGAGGACGGCGCGCAGCTCGCGGGTGAGGTCCGCGCCGGCCTGGGCCTCGTCGGCGAGCAGGGCGCCGATGCGGGCGGTGACCTCCATGGCGGCGGTCAGCTGAGCCTCGGAAGGGCCGGGATCGTCGTCGAGGAGCCAGATGTAGCCGAGGACGACACCCCGATGGCGTACGGGGAGACAGATCCGTCCCCGGTACACCCCCGCCTCCGGGGTCGGCGGGATGCGGACCGGGCCGGTGGCGCGGGTGATGCCGAAGCCCTCGAACCAGGTGCGGACCGCCGTGGTGGAGCGGCGCGTGAGGATCGAGCGGGTGCGCACGGGGTCGAGGGCGGACGGGTCGAGCTCGCCCTCGCTGTCGTACGCGCCGAAGGCGATCAGCTCGAAGTCGCGGTTCTCCAGCGTCGCGGGCATACCGAGGAGCGCCGAGATCTCGTCGACCAGCTCTTGGTAGCCACCCCTGTACTCGCCTCTGTATTCGCCCGTCACTCGGGCATTCTCCCGCATTTCCGCCACGCCTTCATACAAATGTCTGAGATCTGGGGCACGAATGCGTGACAGCTGTAGATGGCCGACGATCGGAGGGATCCTTAGGTTTCACGGTGGTTCTCCGTGCCGTACCCGAATCGTCGGGACGGCCTTCTGTTCGCCTTGTTGTGGAGGTGCCCCGTGCTGGGTCCCGTGATTCTCGCCGCGTCGCGCAGCGACCGGATGCGCCGCTTCGTGTCGGCGGCTCCCGGCACCAAGCAGGTGGTCGCCCGATTCATCGCCGGTGAAAGCGTCGACCAGGTCATTCCGATCGTCCAGGAGGCCGCCGCCAAGGGGCTCGAAGTCACTCTCGACGTCGTCGGCGAGGACATCACCACCCGCGAGCAGGCCTTCGCCGCCCGCGACGCCTACCTGGAGCTCATCGAGCACCTGAAGGCGCTGGACCTCGGCACGAAGGCCGAGGTGTCCATCAAGCTGTCGATGTTCGGGCAGGCGCTGGAGGGAGGGCACGAGCTGGCCCTCGCCAACGTCCGCCCGGTCGTCGAGGCCGCCGCCGCGATCGGTACGACGGTCACGCTGGACGCCGAGGACCACACCACCCTCGATTCGATGTTCGCCATCCACGAGGAGCTGCGGAAGGACTTCCCGGGGACCGGCTGCGTGATCCAGGCCTACCTGTTCCGCACCGAGGCCGACGCCCGCCGTCTCGCCGCGAACGGCAGCCGCGTACGCCTCGTGAAGGGCGCCTACAAGGAGCCCGCCGAGGTCGCCTACCAGGACAAGGCCGAGATCGACAAGGCGTACGTCCGTGTCCTGCGCGTGCTGATGGAGGGCGAGGGGTACCCGATGATCGGGTCCCACGATCCGCGGCTCATCTCCATCGCGCAGGAGCTGGCCCGGCGCGCCGGGCGCAAGCTGGACGAGTACGAGTTCCAGATGCTGTACGGCATCCGAAGCGAGGAGCACCTGCGCCTCGCCGCCGAGGGCCACCGCATGCGCGTCTACACCGCCTACGGCACCGATTGGTACGGCTACTTCATGCGCCGCCTCGCGGAGAAGCCGGCCAACCTCCTCTTCTTCGCCCGCTCGATCCTCACCAAGGGCTGAGCGGCAGCTGTCGTGACCCACGATGCATCCTGGATTACGACAGCTGCCGCCCACTGGTCGGCTGAGCCGACCGGGTTTCCGAAAGAAGTTACAGACACCGTGACTCCGCCCCCGCAAGGGCTTCTCACTCGCTCGACGTGGCGAACTCATGATGGTCAAGCCCTGACCGCCGCCCAACATACGCACACTGCTTCGGCTCTCTCGGGCTGAAGTCAGGGATTCACCCGGAAGAGGTAGCTCATGGACGCTGTGACCCAGGTCCCCACCCCCGTCAACGAGCCGGTGCACGGCTACGCCCCCGGCTCGCCCGAGCGCGCCCGCCTGGAGGTCAAGCTCAAGGAGCTGGCCGAGAACCCGATCGACCTGTCGATGACCATCGGCGGCGAGAAGCGGATGGGCGGCGGCGAGCCGTTCCAGGTCGTGCAGCCGCACAACCACAAGGCCGTGCTCGGCACCTATCGCAACGCGACCCGGCAGGACGCCCAGGACGCGATCGACGCCGCTCTCGCCGCCGCGCCCGCCTGGCGCGCGATGTCCTTCGACGACCGCGCCGCGATCATCCTGCGCGCGGCCGAGCTGCTGGCCGGCCCCTGGCGCGAGACCCTCGCGGCCTCCACCATGCTCGGCCAGTCGAAGACCGCCCAGCAGGCCGAGATCGACTGTCCCTGCGAGCTGGTCGACTTCTGGCGCTTCAATGTCGCCTACGCCCGGCAGATCCTCGCCGAGCAGCCCCCGGCCAACTCCCCGGGCGTCTGGAACCGTCTCGACCACCGCCCGCTCGAGGGCTTCGTCTACGCGATCACGCCGTTCAACTTCACGGCCATCGCCGGCAACCTGCCCACCGCCCCCGCCCTCATGGGCAACGTGGTGGTCTGGAAGCCGTCCCCGACGCAGACCCACGCCGCCGTGCTGCTGATGCAGCTCCTGGAGGAGGCCGGTCTCCCCAAGGGCGTCATCAACCTCGTCACCGGTGACGGCATCGAGGTCTCCGAGGTCGCCCTGGAGCACCGGGACCTCGCGGGCATCCACTTCACCGGCTCGACGAAGACCTTCCAGTACCTGTGGAAGACGGTCGGCAACAACATCGAGAAGTACCGTTCGTACCCGCGCCTGGTCGGCGAGACGGGCGGCAAGGACTTCCTGGTCGCCCACCCGTCGGCGGACCCCGCGATCCTCAAGACCGCCCTCACCCGGGGCGCCTTCGAGTACCAGGGCCAGAAGTGCTCCGCGACCTCGCGCGCGTACATCCCCGCCTCCATCTGGAACTCCGGCTTCAAGGAGGAGTTCGCGGCCGAGGTCGACTACCTGACCATGGGTGACGTCACCGACCTGTCGAACTTCGTCGGCGCGGTCATCGACGAGCGCGCGTTCGCCAAGAACAAGGCGGCCATCGACCGCGCCCAGGCGGACCCGACCTGCACGATCGTCGCGGGTGGCTCGTACGACAACTCGGTCGGCTACTTCGTGCGCCCGACCGTCGTCGAGTGCTCCGACCCGGAGAACGAGGTCTTCAAGACGGAGTACTTCGGTCCGTTCCTCGCCGTGCACGTCTACGAGGACGAGACGTACGACGAGATGCTGACCCAGATGGAGTCGGCCTCCGACTACGCGCTGACGGGCTCGGTCATCGCGGGCGACCGCGCGGCGGCGGCGTACACGATGGACAAGCTCCGCTACGCGGCGGGCAACTTCTACATCAACGACAAGTCGACCGGCGCCGTCGTCGGCCAGCAGCCCTTCGGCGGCGGCCGGGCGTCGGGCACCAACGACAAGGCTGGCGCCCCGCAGAACCTGATGCGCTGGACCCTGACCCGCGCCATCAAGGAGACCCTGGTCCCGCCCACCGACTACACGTACCCGCACATGGGCTGACACCCCCGCGGTACCCCAAAACGCCGCCCCCGCTCCGGAACCCCCCTCCGGAACGGGGGCGGTATCCATGTGCGGCCCGGGCAGACTTACGTCCATGACCTGGACGCGGAGCGGAACGGTGGCCGTGACGACCGACGACGGGGTGCGGCTGTGGGCGAGCCGGTCGGGACGGGGTGCGCCGCTGGTGCTGTGCCACGGCGGGCCCGGACTGTGGGACATGTTCGAGGACGTGGCGGGGCTGTTCACCGACACGGCCACGGTGGTCCGCTGGGACCAGCGCGGCTGCGGACGCTCCGAGCGGTGCGCCGGGCCGTGGACGAGTCAGCGGTTCGTGGCCGATCTGGACGCCGTGCGGCGGCACTTCGGCCTGGAGCGGATGGTACTGCTCGGCCACTCCTGGGGCGCGCAACTGGCTTTGAGCTACGCGTTGGCCCATCCGGAGCGGGTGAGCTCGCTGGTCTATGTGAGCGGCACGGGGATCGGGCCGGAGGCCGACTGGCACGGCGCCTAGGACCTGTCCGGCCGATCAAGTCGCAGGAGAGCGGCAGTGTCTGCGAAGTGCCGGTGAGCGGGGTGTGGTGCGTGTAGCTGCAAGGCGGAGGAGGGAGTCGACGCGGAGCGTCGGCGAGTGACGACAACGCGGCAGATGCGCGTGCCACACCCCGCGTCTGCGGCATGATCGGCCGGACAGGTCCTACGAGGAGAACCTGCTCGCACGGCTCGGGGAGGAACCCGAACGGCTGGCGCGCTGGCGGGAGTTGGGCCGTCAGCGGCGGACCGCGGCGGAGGAACGGGAGTGGGCGGTGCTGCAGTGGTCCATCGAGTTCACGGACCGCGACCGGGCGCTGGAGCACGCTCGGGACATGGCCGACCCCTGGTTCGGGGTCAACACCGAGTGCAACAAGGCCCTCAACGCCGAGGGGAAGGCCATCTGGGGCACCCCCGAGCTGTACGCCGCCTGCCAGGCGCTCGATCTGCCCGTGGTCGTCGTCGACGGCGCCCGGGACATCCGGCCGCGCTCGGCGGTGGACTCCCTGGTGCGGGCCCTGCCGCGCGTGCGCCGGACGATTCTGCCGGAAGCCGGCCATTGCCCCTGGGTGGAGGATCCGGCCGGCTTCCGGCAGACGGTCGCCGAGGCGCTGTGACCGGTCACGGCGTCGCGGCACTGTGACCGGCCCCGGCGCCGACGGGCGTCAGTCGTCGCGGCGCGTCAGCCGTCGCGGCTCGTCAGCGGTCGCAGCTCGTGCGGCCCGGAGACCAGCGGCAGGCCAGGGCCGCGAAGCCGCCGTCCGCCACGACGGGCACGGTGAGGGTGGCGCCGCCGCGGACGACGTGCGGTTCCCGGACCAGGCCCGACGGGCCGTCGGTCACGGTCTCCACGAGCCACTTGCCCGACCCGAGACGCATGGGTACGTCGACGTTCTGGGCCGCGCCCGCGAACGTACCGCCGATGAACCAGCGGCCGTCGGCCGCACGACGGGCCAGGACGGCTGAGCGGCCGGGGTCGCCGGTGAGGAGGCGGGTCTCCTCCCACCCGCTCGGCAGCTGCTCCAGATAGCGGCGGGCCTGCGGACGGGCCTCGTACGACTCGGGGGTGCCGGCGAGGTTCTGGATGCCGGACTCGTACAGGACCGTGAGGCCCAGCTCGCCCGCGTCGGAGTTCACGTTGGGCCGGTACGGGCGGTGGAAGGCGCCCGGCGTGAAGTCCATGGAGCCGATGACGTTACGGGTGAAGGGGAGCGAGGCCAGCTGCGCGGCGGTGTTGTTGCGCTTCTCCTCACCGCCGACGCCCTCCAGCGTCATCACGTGCGGCCAGGTGCGCTGGATGCCCTTGGGGATCGTGGAGCCGTGGAAGTTGACCAACAGGTGGTGCTTCGCGGTGGCCGCGAGGACGTCGTCGTACCAGCGCATCCGCTCCTGGGACTCCGAGTCCATGAAGTCGATCTTCACGCCCTTGACGCCCCAACGCTCCAGCGTGGACAGCCACTTCTCCCGCTCGACGGGGTCGGTGAGGAGCGAGTAGTGGAGCCAGACCTGGATCTCTACGCCGCGTTCCTTGCCGTAGCGCACCAGCTCGGGCATCCAGTTCTCGGTCTGCCAGTTCGGGTCGATGACCTCCCACTCGTCGGGCTTGAAGTACCAGCCCGCGTCCACGACCTCGTACGGCCAGTTCCGCTCGGCCGCGTAGTCGACGTACTTCTTCTGCGCCTCCAGGCTCTGCCCGGCTTCCTTGCCGCCCGCGAGCCAGGTCCACAGTGCCGGACCCGGTTTGATCCAGGAGGTGTCACGGACACGGGACTTGGGAGCGAGGTCGTCGGTGAACGTCGACTCGCTGACGGTCGCCAGATCACCGGTGATCACCGCGCGCCAGGGGGTGGTGAGCGAACCGGACACCTGGATCGGCTCGTCGTTCCACGGACTCACGCCGAACGTGGGCGAGCCGGCGGTATGCGTGAGGTGGGAGCCGGCGTAGCTGCCGTTCAGGTCCGACTCGGCGACCAGGGCGTAGCCGCCGTCCGTCTTGAACAGGGCCTGCATCGAGTACGTGCCCGCCGGTACCGCGGCCGCCGACTGGTAGCGGACGAAGGGGAGTTCGTTGTCCCGGCGGTAGGCGCTGATGACGGGTTCGGTGGTGGTGGGGAAGGTGAAGGCGGAGGCCTCGCGTACGACGTCGCCGTGATCGTCCGGCAGCACGTAGCGATACGCGACGCCGTCCGCGGCGACCCGGGTCAGCAGGTCGATTCGGGCTCCGTCCGCCGTGCGGAAGCGGAAGCGCGACTCGGTCATCCGGACGTCCCGCTTGTGGGACTTGCCCGTCGGGACGGTGTAGTGCTCGACGACCGTGCGATCGGAGCGGCCGGTGAGGGTCAACCCCTCGGAGAAGTCCGACTGTTCGGTCACCAGGCCGACGGGGGACGGTTCGAGGACGGTGCGGCCCGCGCGTCTGACCGCGAGGGTCGGGCTGCCGTCGGCCGGGTCGAGGGCGACCACGGCCGTGGGGGAGCCGTGCGGACCGCGGACCTCCCAGGACTTCGCGGCCGCGGGGGCTTCGGCACGGGCCGGAAGCGTCGCCGCGGTGGTCGCGAGGAGTGCGGAACAGAGCGTCAACACGATGGTGCGGGCCCGGGGTTGGACCGCCATGTGGAACCCCTCCTGTCGCAGTCATCCGATGACTGACTGATGAACGTGAGAGTGGAGGGGGTATTGGGGCATGTCAAGGCATCTGACAGCAACAGACATCGGATTGCTGATGAGCGGTTCAGTACCGAGGGAGCGTAGCCTCACTCCGGGACCGCCGAGATCACCGATCTCGGTCCCGAACGCCCGACCCGGTCCGTGGGCCGTGTCACCACGCCCGGACTCGCCTCGACGGCCGCGGGCCGCGCGCTCATCCGGGAGCTGGGGCGCTGACGCCACGGACGGCGAAAGCGCAGGTCACCGGAGTGTGACTCAATCCACCGTCTCAGATAGTAGGAAGTCCGAGTAATTGTGGAGACAGATGCTCCGTCCTCGCTTAGCTTTGTAGGAGCCGAACGTCTCGCTCGACCAAGCGAATGGCGGTCGTGAGCCGGAGCCCTTGGCAGGCAACCCCTGCGGCACCGCGCTTCCCGCCCCTCCGGCGTCTCGTAAAAGCCCTCACCGCACTTCCGGCCGCCCTTCTGGGGCCTCCCGGAGGCAAGGAGTCGATTCACCATGGCCGAGACGACCGTCCGCCGAGTCCGCCGCGTTTCCCGTACGAGCGAGTCCGACCGCAAGAACGCCGCCGCCGCGCTCCAGCGCGCCCTCGACCGCAGGGACAACGGCGGCGAGACGGGTCACTGAGGATCACCGGCCCGTCAGTGCGTCACCACATACCGGGAGCCGCACCCGCACGAGGTGCGACGCGGGGTTCACACCCCGCGTCGCACCTCGAGGTGCTCAGCCATCGCGCCGCACCTTCGAGTGCTCAGGCACTTCGCCGCACCTCGAAGTAGTCGATGCGCCTGCCGTTCTGCGCGAGCGCCGACACCTTGAGCCGGGGAGCAGTGCCCGCCTCCGCCTCCACCGAGAGGAAGGAGTAGCCGGTGTACCGCACCCGCGACCACTCCACGGTGTCCTTCTTCTGCTGCTGTGACTTCGTCCAGTGGAAGGTGTCCACGGACTCGCGGTCGGCGACCTTCCCCTCGTAGCTGTCCTTGACCCCGGCGGGAAAGCTGTACAGGCTCTTGCCCGCCCCGCCCGCCGTGACGTACACGATCCCGTCCCGCGTCGGATCGGTCGACGCGCCGATCGGCACCCGCCTGCCCACCTTGCCGCCCTTGATGGCGTCGGTCCGTTCGTACACGTGGTTGTGCCCGTTGATCACCAGGTCCACCTGGTGCTTGGTGAACAGCGGCAGCCAGGCGTCCCGTACGCCCCCGTCGGAGGCGTGGGTCGACGTCGAGTACGTGCAGTGGTGGAAGAAGACCACGACGAAGTCGACCGACTTGCGCAGTTCCCCGAGCCGCCTGTCGAGCCAGGCCGTCTGCAGCCCGCCCGTGTAGCCCTTGTTGGCGGGGATCTCGTTCGACACGTCGTTCGCGTCCAGCGCCACGATCCCGACATTGCCGTACGTGAAGGAGTAGACGCCCGGCGCGTTGCGTGCGTCGAAGCCGTTGCCGGGGAGGGTCCAGCGGGCCGACTGGCCCCCGTACCCGTTCGGCGAGTACCACGCCTCCATGTCGTGGTTGCCGGTCGTCACCATCCACGGCACCGACTTCGCCACCGACTCGGTCTGCTTGAGGAACCGGTCCCAGTCGGAGGGGTCGTAGCCGTCCGACTTCTTGCCCTGGCCGTTGACGTCCGCGTAGCAGATGTCACCCGCGTGCAGATGGAACGACGGGTGCCGGCCGAGGATCGTACGGTCGTTGGCGAGCGCGTCGGCGGTGACGCCTTGGTCGCCGAAGGCGGTGAACACGAACTTCTTGGGCGGCCGGGCGGGCGCCGTGCGGAAGGAGCCGATGGTGGAGTGCCGCTCCCGGGACGCGGGGTCGAAGCCCTCGTGGCCGACGCCGTAGTAGTACGTCGTTCCGGGGCGCAGGCCGTCCAGCGCCGCGTGCAGGTAGTACTGGTCGAGGGCGAGTCGTACGCCCTTCAACCCCGGCGTGTGCAGGGCGCGGACCTCGGCCGTGATCTTCCGGCTCAGTCCCCAGGGTGTCAGGCCCACGCGCACGTAGGGCTTCTTGACCGCGAAGGGGACCTGCCAGGAGATGCGCATCTGGGTCTTCGGGTCGGCGCCGAAGGCGAGATGGCGGCCGAAGGGCGCGACGACCGAGCCGTGCACCTGCCCGGTGGCGGGGCGCGCCGATGCCGATGTCGAGAGCGCGGCGGAGGTGCGTTTCGCCGTACCCGATGCCGATGCCGATGAGCAGCCGGCCAGGAGCCCGCCGCCCGCGAACACGCCCGCCGTCACCAGCGCGCGGCGGCGCGTGAGTTTCGTCCGCAGATACTCGTGCTGCTCCGCCATGCTCATCCGGCGTGCGAGCTGCTCGGGAATACCGACATCAGGGGTGTCCATGGCTGGGAACTTCCCAGCAAGTCCCAACGTCCGCCATACATACGGGTGAACGCAGGCCGACGATCCCCCCCGCGACACTCGACGGCGTCCGTATGGCGGACACCTCGTGTCATTCCATGGGACTGGGAGTACGGTGCCTTCATGTCTCGCAGCATCAATCTCGCAGTGATCCCCGGTGACGGCATCGGCCAGGAGGTCGTGGCCCAGGGTCTGAAGGTCCTCTCCGCCGTCCTCCCGCAGGATGTGAAGCTGGAGACCAAGGAGTTCGACTTCGGCGCCAAGCGCTACCACGCCACCGGTGAGACCCTCACCGACGCGGACGCCCAAGCCCTCAAGCAGCACGACGCGATCCTGCTCGGCGCGATCGGTGACCCGTCGGTCCCCTCCGGCGTCCTGGAGCGCGGCTTTCTGCTGAAGCTCCGCTTCCTCTTCGACCACCACGTCAACCTGCGTCCGTCGAAGCTCCTTCCGGGTGTCGCCACCCCGCTCGCCGGCCAGCCGGAGATCGACTTCGTCGTGGTCCGTGAGGGCACCGAGGGCCCGTACACCGGCAACGGCGGCACCATCCGCAAGGGCACCCCGCACGAGGTCGCCACCGAGGTCTCCGTGAACACGGCCTTCGGTGTCGAGCGCGTCGTCCGGGACGCCTTCGCCCGCGCCCAGGCCCGCCCGCGCAAGAAGCTGACGCTGGTCCACAAGAACAACGTGCTGACCTTCGCCGGTCACCTGTGGACGAACATCTTCAACAAGGTGGCCGTGGACTTCCCCGAGGTCACCACCGACTACATCCACGTCGACGCCGCGACGATCTACCTCGTCACGGACCCCGGGCGCTTCGACGTGATCGTCACCGACAACCTCTTCGGCGACATCATCACCGACCTCGCCGCGGCCGTCTCCGGCGGCATCGGCGTCGCCGCCTCCGGCAACATCAACCCGAGCGGCGAGTTCCCCTCGATGTTCGAGCCCGTGCACGGCTCGGCGCCCGACATCGCGGGCCAGGGCAAGGCCGACCCCAGCGCCACCGTCCTGTCCGTCGCCCTCCTGCTGCGCCACCTCGGCTACGAGGCCGAGGCGGTCCGTATCGAGGACGCCGTCTCCGCCGACCTCGCCGAGCGCGTCGGGAAGCCCGCCCGAAGCACCGACGAAATCGGCGACGCGCTCGCCGTACGAGTAGCCGGCTGACCCCGCGCCACTCACGTTTCGTAGGAGCCGCCGGGTCGCATCCGCACCCGGCGGCTTTTCCTATGCCCTCGCCGGGTGCCACCATCAAACCCTGGGCAATCCCAAGGGCCGCATTCGCACTGTTTTCGTCCACGGTTCTCCACGCGCGATAATCGAACGCGGAGCCGCGGAATGAGGGAATGCTCGGGCGTCCTGGCACTGGCCACTGGCAGTACGGACGTGAGCGCGGCCCGTCACACACAACCGGTGAAGGACAACCACTCATGACGACGCCCACGATCGAGCTCAAGCCCTCTTCGCAGCCCCGTTCGACTGCGGAGCGCGAGGCCATCCTCGCCAACCCCGGGTTCGGCCGCTACTTCACCGACCACATGGTGACGATCAAGTGGACCGAGGGCCGGGGCTGGCACGACGGCCAGCTCGTTCCGTACGGCCCGCTCTCCCTCGACCCGGCGAACATGACCCTGCACTACGCGCAGGAGATCTTCGAGGGCCTCAAGGCGTACCGCCAGCCCGACGGCTCCGTCGCCACCTTCCGCCCGGACAAGAACGCCAAGCGCTTCCAGGCCTCCGCGCGGCGGCTGGGAATGCCGGAGCTGCCGGTGGAGACGTTCATCGAGGCCTGTGACGTCCTGGTGCGGCAGGACCAGGCCTGGGTCCCGGCCCACGGCGGCGAGGAGTCCCTCTACCTCCGCCCGTTCATGATCGCGACCGAGGTCGGCCTGGGCGTGAAGCCCGCCAACGAGTACCTGTTCCTGGTCATCGCGTCCCCCGCCGGCGCGTACTTCCCGGGCGGCGTGAAGCCGGTGTCGATCTGGCTCTCCGAGGACCACGTCCGCGCCGTCCCCGGCGGCATGGGCGACGCCAAGACGGGCGGCAACTACGCGGCCTCCCTCCTCGCCCAGGCCGAGGCCGCCGAGAAGGGCTGCGCCCAGGTCTGCTACCTCGACGCGGTCGAGCACAAGTGGGTCGAGGAACTGGGCGGCATGAACCTGTACTTCGTGTACGGCGCCGAAGCCAACGAAAAGCCGGTGATCATCACCCCCTCCCTCACCGGCTCCATCCTCGAAGGTGTCACCCGCGACTCCCTCCTCACCGTCGCCCGCGACCTCGGCTACGCGTCCGAGGAGGGCCGCGTCTCCATCGACCAGTGGCAGCGAGACGCGCAGAACGGCACCCTGACCGAGGTCTTCGCCTGCGGCACGGCCGCGGTCATCACCCCGGTAGGCACGGTCAAGCGCACCAGCACGCAATGGCAGCAGAGCGGCGGCGAACCCGGCCCGGTCACGCTGAAGCTGCGCGAGGCGCTCCTCGACATCCAGCGAGGCGTCGGCGAGGACAAGCACGGCTGGATGCATCCGCTGGGCTGACGTGAACGAGACGGGGTCCGCGCCGGGCGAACCGGGGCGGGCCCCGTCGTTTCTCCCGGTCCGGGGCCATGCGAGTCGGCCCCCGCCGTTTCCCTGCTCAGGCCCACGGCCGGGAGTGGGCTCGACATCATCCTCGGCCCCCACCTCGACGAGACCGTGTACCAAAAGCTCCTGGAGCTGGACCTTTCTGGCTGGGGCTCCTTCCTCGCCATGCTGGCCTACAAGGCGGCCCGGTACGGGCGCACCCTGGTGAAGATCGGCAGGTTCGAGCCGACCAGCCAGGTCTGCTCCACCTGTGGGGCTAAGGACGGACCGAAACCCCTGCACGTACGGGAGTGGACCTGTACCACCTGCGGCGCGGTCCACGACCGGGACGTCAACGCTGCACGCAACGTCAAGACGGCCGCCGGACTGGCGGCATCGGCCTGCGGAGCGCCGGTAAGACCGGGAGCGATCCCGGCACAGCGCGAAGAAACAGGAAGCCACGGAATCCCCACCGGACACCGTGCCGCGTAGCGGCACCACAACCGGCAGGGACGGCCAGAATCCCCGGGCTCCAGCCCGGGGAGCATGTCAAGTCGCCTACCAGGACAACGGCAGCACAACGGCACGGGCAGCGTCTGGGGCCGACCGCACGACCGGCGCGCGGACCGAGGCCGACGACGGGCATGGTCCAGCTCAGCGTCAGGCGACCGGCCGGTCTCCGCTGCGTCGGATCTGGTGCCCGGGGACCCGAACGGCGTCGCCGACGTCTTCCTGCGCCATCTGCCGTGAACGCAATGAACGAAACTCGAGGCACCCTTGTGGTGACCGTGCGCAACGGGCACGTTACGGCTCATGGGACGAGAGCAGTGGAAGAAGATCTGGGTCGGCTCGGCCGGCAACATGGTGGAGTGGTTCGACTGGTTCGTGTACGCGAGCTTCGCGACGTACTTCGCCGGGGCGTTCTTCCCGGACGGGAACCCCACCGCACAGCTCATGAACACCGCGGGCATCTTCGCGGTCGGCTTCTTCATGCGCCCGGTCGGCGGCTGGCTGCTCGGCCGGGTCGCCGACCGTAGAGGCCGCAAGACCGCGCTGACGCTGACCGTCACCCTGATGTCGCTGTCGGCCGTCCTCATCGCCTTCGCGCCGACCTACGCGGTGGCGGGCTACGGCGGCGCGGTCGTCCTCCTTATCGCCCGCCTGCTGCAAGGGCTGTCGGTGGGCGGCGAGTACGCGGCCAGCGCGACCTACCTCACCGAGGCCTCCGACCCGAAGCGGCGCGGCCTCGCGTCCAGCTTCCAGTACGTGTCGATGACAGCGGGTCAGATCCTCGGCCTCGGTCTGCTGATCATCCTCCAGCGCACCCTGTCGGACGGCGCCCTGCACAGCTGGGGCTGGCGCATCCCCTTCGTGGTGGGCGCGCTCGGCGCCGCGGTCGTCTTCTACCTGCGGCGCACGATGCTGGAGACGGAGGTGTACGAGGAGGCCGCGTCCGGCGGGCAGGCGGCGTCCGGCGCGGAGCGGGGCACGGTGCGCGCGCTGTGGCAGTACCGGCGGGAGGCCTTCCTGGTCATCGCGCTCACGATGGGCGGCACGGTCGCGTACTACACGTACACCACGTATCTGACGAAGTACCTGTCGAACTCGGCGGGCCTGCCGAAGGAGACCGCGACCCTCGTCTCCTTCTCCGCGCTGATCGTCTTCGCCTGTCTGCAGCCGCTCGCCGGCCACCTCTCCGACCGTATCGGCCGCCGCCCGCTGCTGATCACCTTCGCGGTCGGCTCGACCTTCCTGACGGTCCCGATCATGACGATGCTGAAGCACGTGGGCGGCTTCTGGCCCGCGTTGGGCCTGGCTCTCCTGGCCCTGGTCGTGGTCACGGGCTACACCTCGATCAACGCCTGCGTGAAGGCCGAGCTCTTCCCGACCGGCGTCCGCGCCCTCGGCGTCGCCCTCCCGTACGCCATCGCCAACGCCCTCTTCGGCGGCACGGCCGAATACGTCGCCCTGTGGTTCAAGGACGCGGGCGTCGAGTCCGGCTTCTACTGGTACGTGGCGGGCTGCGCGGCGGTGTCGCTGGTGGTGTACGTCGGCATGCGCGAGACCCGCGATCTGGACCTGAACCGGGTCGGGCAGGGCGGCCACAAGCCGACCTCGGAGTCCGAGGCGCGGCTCGCATCCTGAGACGATATGGGCCCGGGGGTGGAGCTTGTGCCAGACTGCCCCCGTGCTCTCGTTCGCCACGATTATTGGCAGCAGGCGCGCCGGTCCGCAGTGACCGCCACGTACCACCACGTACGGGCGGGCACCGTCATCCTCGACCCGCGCGCAGACCTCTCGCACCCGCGAGAGGTTTTTCGTTTTCCTGGCCCACCGCAAGCCGGGAAGGGAGCGCGAGGGATCATTGGGGGATGGTGGAGCCGGTCATTCCGGTACAGACCGAGATCCAACACAGGAGCCAGAGACCATGACCGAAACCAGCGAGCTCGACGATTCGTTCCACGTCTTCGACACGACCCTGCGCGACGGCGCGCAGCGTGAGGGCATCAACCTCACCGTGGCGGACAAGCTGGCCATCGCACGGCACCTGGACGACTTCGGGGTGGGCTTCATCGAGGGCGGCTGGCCCGGCGCCAACCCGCGCGACACCGAGTTCTTCGCCCGCGCCCAGCAGGAGATCGACTTCAAGCACGCCCAGTTGGTGGCGTTCGGCGCCACCCGCCGGGCCGGGGGCAAGGCGAGCGAGGACCCGCAGGTCAAGGCGCTGCTGGACTCCGGCGCCCAGGTGATCACCCTGGTGGCCAAGTCCCATGACCGCCATGTCGAGCTGGCCCTGCGCACCACCCTCGACGAGAACCTCGAGATGGTCCGCGACACCGTCTCGTACCTGCGTTCGCAGGGCCGCCGCGTGTTCGTCGACTGCGAGCACTTCTTCGACGGCTACCGGGCGAACCCGGAGTACGCGAAAGCCGTCGTACGGGCCGCCTCCGACGCGGGGGCCGACGTCGTCATCCTGTGCGACACCAACGGCGGCATGCTCCCGGCCCAGGTCCAGGCGGTCGTCGGCACGGTCCTCGCGGACACCGGTGCCCGGCTCGGTATGCACGCCCAGGACGACACGGGCTGCGCGGTCGCGAACACCCTGGCGGCGGTGGACGCGGGCGCGACCCACGTCCAGTGCACGGCGAACGGCTACGGCGAGCGGGTCGGCAACTCGAACCTCTTCCCGGTCGTGGCGGCACTGGAACTGAAGTACGGCAAGAAGGTCCTGCCCGACGGCGCCCTGCGCGAGATGACGAGGATCTCGCACGCGATCGCCGAGGTGGTGAACCTGACCCCCTCCACCCACCAGCCGTACGTCGGTGTCTCGGCCTTCGCGCACAAGGCCGGCCTGCACGCCTCCGCGATCAAGGTCGACCCGGACCTCTACCAGCACATCGACCCCGAGCGGGTCGGCAACACCATGCGGATGCTGGTCTCCGACATGGCGGGCCGCGCGTCGATCGAGCTCAAGGGCAAGGAACTCGGCATCGACCTCGGCGACGACCGCGAGCTGGTGGGCCGGGTCGTGGGGCGCGTCAAGGAACGCGAGCTGAAGGGCTACACGTACGAGGCGGCGGACGCCAGCTTCGAGCTGCTGCTCCGCGAGGAGGCCGAGGGCCGGGCCCGCACGTACTTCCAGGTGGAGTCCTGGCGCGCGATCGTCGAGGACCGCCCCGACGGCACCCACGCCAACGAGGCCACGGTCAAGCTCTACGCCAAGGGCGAGCGCATCGTCGCGACGGCGGAGGGCAACGGCCCGGTGAACGCCCTCGACCGTGCCCTGCGCGTCGCTCTGGAGAAGATCTACCCGCAGCTCGCCCAGCTGGAGCTGGTGGACTACAAGGTCCGCATCCTGGAGGGCAAGCACGGCACCCAGTCCACGACGCGCGTGCTGATCTCCACCTCGGACGGCGCCGGTGAATGGTCCACGGTCGGCGTCGCGGAGAACGTGATCGCCGCGTCCTGGCAGGCCCTGGAGGACGCGTACACGTACGGTCTGCTGCGGGCCGGGGTGGAGCCGGCGGAGTAAGGGCCTGGGAATCAGCCCCTCCGGCGTTTGAGGAGCGGGGTCAGGAACAAGGGACGGGCGGGGGCGAAGAAATCCCCCCCCCCCCGCCCGCCCCGCACCCCCTACTGCAAATGCCACTTCTGGTTGGCAGCCCCCGTGCAGCTCCAGATCTGCGCCCGAGCCCCGTTCGTCGACGAATTCCCGGTCACATCAAGGCACTTGTTCGCCGCGGTATTGACGACATCCCCGGTGGCGGAGTTGTACGACCACCGCTGAGCCCCCGTCCCGTTGCAGTCGTAGAGCTGAAGCTGCGCCCCATCAGCGGTGGACGCCGAGGTGACGTCAAGGCACTTCCCGAGGGCCTGAACCGACCCGTCGGCCTTGACCGTCCAGTTCTGCGCGGTCGAGCCGTTGCAGTCGTAGAGCTGCACGGCGGTTCCGTTGGCCGACGAACCACCCGCCACGTCAAGGCACTTGCCTGCCAGCCCCACAAAGGCCCCGCTCTGGTCGCCGCCACCGGCCTGCGTCCCGGACCAGGTAAAGGTTGCCGAGGTCTTGCCGGGAAGCGAGTAGGTCGCGTGCTGCGAACCCCAGTTGATCGTCACCGTCTTCGCGGTGGCCGCGTCGTTGTACGCGATCAGCGCCTTCGACCCGTCCGGGTTCCGCCACGCGACATTCGGCACGGATGTGCTCGCCGTGGAGGCGATGCGCTGAGCGCCCGGCTTCACGAACTTCGTGAGGTGCCCCATCGTGTAGTACTCGATGGTGTAGTCGACCTGCCCGCTCTGCGCGTCACCGTTGTGGACGGTGACGAGACCGGTGCAGGTGCCGCAGCCACCGTTGTGCGGCCCCATGTTCTGGTCCACGGCCAGTGACCACTTCGTCACCGACTTCGCCCAGTTCCGGGTGTAGTCGACGATGTTGAGCATGTCCTCGCGCTGCTGGTTGGCGATCCAGGTGCCTCCGGAGTGCTCGGTTCCGAAGGCGTCGAGCGTGGGGTACTGGTTGTGGACGGTGGTCTGCTTGGTGACGTCACCGCCGTAGCCGTGCCACGCGACCCCGCCGAAGTTCGGGTGCGTGCGGACCGCCGCGTCGCCGACCGTCGAGGCGGCGTACGAGTCGTACACGTCCCAGTTCCAGTCATGGGCGAGGACCTTGGTCGACAGACCCGCCGCCTGGAGCTTCGGCAGTAGCTCGCTCTTGGTGAAGTAGGCGAGCCCGGAGGCGTTCCAGCTCATCGAGGGGTACCCGGAGCAGCACGTCGGCTCGTTCTGCACCGTGACATACGAGACGGGCACGCCCTGAGCCTGGTACGCCTGCAGGTATTTCACGAAGTACGAGGCATAGGCCCCGTAGTTCTCCGCCTTCAGCCAGCCGCCGTTGAGCGACCCGCTGTCCTTCATCCAGGCCGGTGCCGTCCACGGCGAGGCCATCACGGTCAGTGCGGGATTGAGCTGGCGCGCCTGCTTGGTCAGCGGTACGACGTCGGCCAGGTCGTGTGAGATGGAGAACTGGGCGAGGGTCGGGTCCGTCTGGCCGGCCGGCACGTCGTCGTACGAGTACCCGTACCGCGCGAGGTCCGACGCGCCCATCGGATTGCGTACGAACGACAGCCCGATCCCTTCCGTCGGCGAGAACAGCTTCGTCATCGCGGCGTTGCGTGCGGTCGGTGTCAGCGCCCCGCTGCTGTTCATCAGCCAGGCGGCGGTGTCGGTGAAGGAGGCGCCGCCGCCGGTGAACGTCTGGTACCGGGTGTTCTCGTCCACGGTGATGTTGTCGCCGGTTCCGCCACTGCCGGCCTGGAAGGCGAAGGGGGTTTGCGGCTGCAATCCGCGTAGGACATGGCGGCCGCCGGTGTCGTCCGTCGTGGTCAGGTAGGCGGTGACCTGTTCGCCCGCCGCGTGCGCGGGAGCGCTGCCGACGGCGCCGAGTCCGGCCGTCGTCAACAGCCCGGCGACGAGCAGCCGGGCCGCTCGGCCCGTTCTCTTCAGGGATCTTGCCGTGCTCGTGGGGCTCATGGGTGCGCGGCCCTTCTGGAGGTGGGGGATGGGGCGTGCGAGGCGTGAGTAAATGACGGCCGCGGACGCGCGTCAAGGGGGTGCGCGTTCAGAGACTGAAGGAACAATGGCCCTGATCCAGCCGTCAATTGCCCGTGTACCGGTTCTGACGTGAGGTCTTGACGGTTTGCCGGGACGCCAGTTAACTCACGGCGTGATCTAAGTCGTAAGAGTACTGAAGTGCGCTTGACGAGATCTCAAGAACGTTGAAGAGGATTTACAACAGGAACGAACAGGAACCAAGAGGAACCAAGAGGATCAACGAGAGTCGAGGGAAGGTCCATGCGAAGAACCGCCCTGCTCGTGTCCGCCGCCTTGCTCACTGGGTTGCTGCCCCTGGCCTCCGCGTCGGCCGCCGCCGGAGCCGACGACCCGCCTCCTGTTCCCGTCGACGCCTTCGAGGGCGAGGTCCCGTTCGCGAATCCGCCCGCCGAAGGCATCTTCACGTGGGGCGGCGACACCGACGATCCGCCCCAACTGGCCCTGACCGCCCGCGCCGACGCCCCCGAAGGCGCCAAGGTCCTCACCGGCGCCTACGACATCAGCGGCTACGGCGGCTTCAGTCACGACTTCGCCTCCGGTCAGCCGGCCCACGACTGGTCCGCGCACAAGGGCATCCGCTTCTGGTGGGACGGCCAGAACAACGGTAAGAAGATCCCCTTCGAGATCAAGGACGGCGGCGCGAACGGCGGTGCCTCCGAGCTGTGGACGACGTCCTTCACGGACGACTTCACCGGCTGGAAACAGATCGAGATTCCCTTCACCGACTTCGCCTATCGCACGGACTACCAGCCCGTGGGCGGCATCGACCAGATCCTCGGCCTCACGGAGATGTGGGGCTACTCCGTCACGCTTCCCGTCGGCCTCAAGAGCCAGTTCGCCATCGACGACGTCGAGCTGTACGGCACCGCCGACCCGGCGCTGCGCGCGAGCGTCGTCACCGACTCCGCGGTCTACCCGGTCAAGGAGGGCGGCAAGGCCGACGTCAAGGTCTCCGTCGCCACCACCGGCGCCGTTCCGCTCGACGAGCCGGTGACCGTCGCGTACGAGACGGCCGGCGGCACCGCAGACTCCGGCAAGGACTACAAACCCGTCAAGGGCTCGATCACCTTCCCGGCGGGCACGGCCTCCGGCACCTCGCGCACCGTCTCCGTGACCACCCTCAAGGACAGGTCCGGGGAGTCCGCCGAGACGATCCCCCTGAAGCTGACGGTCACCGGAGCCAAGGCCCCGGCCGAGACCCCGCAGGTCGTCGTCGACGCACACGGGCTCCCGTACCTGGACCCGAAGCTGTCGGTGAAGAAGCGCGTCGCCGACCTCGTCTCCCGGCTGTCCCTGGAGGAGAAGGCCGGTCAGATGACCCAGGCCGAGCGGGGCGCGATCACCTCGCAGGGCGACATCGCGACGTACGCCCTCGGTTCGCTCCTCTCCGGCGGCGGCTCGACCCCCACGCCCAACACCCCCGAGGCGTGGGCGAAGATGATCGACTCCTTCCAGCTTCGGGCGCAGGCGACGCGGTTCCAGATCCCGCTGATCTACGGCGTGGACGCGGTGCACGGTCACAACAACCTCGTCGGCGCGACGGTCATGCCGCACAACATCGGCATCGGCGCCACCCGTGATCCCCAGCTCGCCCAGGAGACCGGCGCGGTGACCGCCGCCGAGGTCCGCGCCACCGGCATCCCGTGGGACTTCGCGCCCTGCCTGTGCGTGACCCGCGACGAACGCTGGGGCCGCAGTTACGAGTCCTTCGGCGAGGACCCGGCCCTCGTCGAGTCCATGGAAACAATCATCCAGGGCCTCCAAGGCCGCGCGAACGGCAAGGACCTGAGCGACGGCGACAAGGTGCTCGCCACCGCCAAGCACTTCGTCGGCGACGGCGGCACCGAGTACGGCTCGTCCACCTCGGGCACGTACACCATTGATCAGGGCATCACCAAGGTCACCCAGCAGGAGCTGGAGGCCGTGCACCTCGCGCCGTACCAGGACGCCGTGGACCGCGGCGTAGGCTCGGTCATGCCTTCGTACTCATCGCTCGACATCCTCGGCGACGACGCCGGCCCGGTGAAGATGCACGCCAACGCGGCGCTCATCAACGGGGTGTTGAAGGACGAGATGGACTTCGACGGCTTCGTCATCAGCGACTGGGCGGGCATCGACCAGATCCCCGGCGACTACGCCTCCGACGTCCGTACATCCATCAACGCGGGCCTCGACATGATCATGGTCCCGTATGCGTACAAGGACTTCCGTACGACGTTGATCGACGAGGTTCAGGCCGGCCGGATCAGCGAGGAGCGCGTGGACGACGCCGTATCGCGCATCCTCACGCAGAAGTTCAAGCTCGGCCTCTTCGAGAAGCCGTACGCCGACACGAGCGGGGCGGCGGACATCGGCTCGCCCGAACACCGGGCCGTGGCCCGCGAGGCGGCGGCCGAGTCGCAGGTCCTCCTCAAGAACGCGGGCGGCGTCCTGCCTCTCAAGAAGTCCCAGCAGGTGTACGTCGCCGGTTCCAACGCCGACGACCTCGGCAACCAGAGCGGCGGCTGGACCATCACCTGGCAGGGCTCGTCCGGAAAGATCACCGACGGCACGACGATCCTGGAGGGGATGCGGCGCGCGGGCGGTGACGTCACCTACTCGAAGGACGCCTCGGCGCCCACCGGCGGCTACGACGTGGGTGTGGTCGTCGTCGGCGAGACCCCGTACGCCGAGGGTGTCGGCGATGTCGGCAACGGCAACGACCTGGTGCTGACCGCCGCCGACAAGGCCGCCGTGGACAAGGTGTGCGGCGCCATGAAGTGCGCGGTGCTGATCGTGTCCGGGCGCCCGCAGCTCATCGGGGACCGGCTCGGCGACATCGACGCGCTCGTCGCCTCCTGGCTGCCGGGCAGCGAGGGCGACGGCGTGGCGGACGTGCTGTACGGCAAGCGGGCCTTCACCGGCCGGCTTCCCGTCACCTGGCCCAAGTCGGAGGCTCAGCTGCCGATCAACGTCGGCGACGCCTCGTACGATCCGCAGTTCCCGTACGGCTGGGGACTGACGACGCTGACGAAGGTGCCGGAGGGCGGGAGCGCCACCCTCAAGGCGCTCGGGATCGCGGTCGCCGTGGCCGAGAGGGCCGGCGCGGAGGAGGAAGGCCGCGCGCTCGTCGGCAAGGCGCGGCTGATCGTGCAGCAGAAGGTGGGCCAGAACATCACGGCGGCGGTGGCGAAGCCCTTCGCCGACGCGGACCATCTGCTGCTGACGGGCCGGTACGGAGCGGCGGTGGAGAAGCTCACAGCGGCTTATCGGGCGGCTTATCGGGCGGCCTGAGGCAGTGGATCCGGTGGGTGTGCGTGCGCGGCATGCACACCCACCGGTGTATATGCACACCGACCGGCTTAAATGACTGCTTTATGGGATTTTCGGGTAGTTTCGAGTTATGAAGGTTGCCGGACGGAACCGATGGCTGTCGTGGCTGCTGGCCGCGTTGCTGCTCGCCGCCCTGGCCGCTGCGGCCGTGCTGTCGGCCGGCGCCCCGCGCGCCTCGGCTGCCACGAACCTCCCCACGGCCACGAATCTCCCTGCGGCCACGAGCGTCTCCGCGGCCACCAGCATCTCCGCGATCGCCGACGCACTCCGCGAGAGCCCCGTCTACGTCGACCCGGCCGCGTCCGCGCAGCTGTCCAAGGCCGATGCCGACGACCTCGCGAAGAAGATCGAGGACGCGGACAAGCCGCTCTTCGTGGCGGTGCTGCCCGCGGACTTCCCGACGCAGAACCTCTTCACCGAGCTGCGCACCGCCACCGGCATCACGGGCCTGTACGCGGTCCGCCTCGGCGACCGCTTCGACGCGAAGGCCGACGCCTCCGTCCTGCCGCGCACCGCCGTGCAGAACCTCGTCACCAGCGTGCAGGGCGAGGCGGCGGCCACCCAGCTCGACGACTTCACCGAGCGCGCCCTCACCAACATGGGCGGCTCGGCGCCCACCGGCTGGGACACCGGCGACAGCGGGAGCGGGGTCTCCTCCACCGGGCTGATCACCGTCGGCGCGCTGCTCGTGGCCGGTGGCGCCGGCGCGTACACGCTCGTACGCCGCACCCGGCGCCGTAAGGACGAGGAGCAGCGGGCGGCGCTGGAGAAGCTGCGGGTCGTGGTCGACGAGGACATCACCGCCTTCGGCGAGGAGCTGGACCGTCTCGACTTCCAGCCGGGAGAGCCGGGCGCGGACGACGCGATGCGCACGGACTACGAGCACGCGCTGGACGGGTACGAGAAGGCGAAGAGGTACATGGCTCAGGCGCAGAAACCGGAGGATGTGCGCGCCGTCACCGAGGCCCTGGAGGACGGCCGCTTCTCGCTCGCCAAGCTCGCCGCCCGCCGGGAGGCCAGGCCGCTGCCCGAGCGCCGGGCGCCCTGCTTCTTCGACCCCCGGCACGGCCCGTCGGTCGCCGACGCGACGTGGACGCCGTCGGGCGGTGCGCCCCGTCAGGTCCCGGTCTGCGCGGCCGACCAGGCCCGGCTGGCCGACGGCCACGACCCCATGATCCGCGAGGTGGACACCGACTCCGGCCGCCGCCCGTACTGGGACGCGGGCCCGGCCTACGGCCCCTGGGCGGGCGGCTACTTCGGCGGCGGCATCCTGCCCGGCCTGCTGATCGGCACGATGCTCGGCGGCATGATGGCCACCCCGACGTACGCGTCCGACTACGGCTCCGGATACGGCGACTTCGGCGCCGGCGGATACGAGGGCGGCGACGTCTCCGGCGCGGACTTCGACCCCGGCGACTACAGCGGTGGCTTCGGCGGCGGAGGGGACTTCGGGGGCGGCGGGGACTTCGGCGGAGGTTTCTAGCGGTGGTCTGCTGGAGGGCGTTCCTCAGGTGCGCAGACCGCTGAAGGTATGCGATCACCACGATCAGCGGGGTAGCCCCAGCTCGCCCGCACGCAGGCCGGCCTGGAAGCGGGAGTCGGCCTCGAGCTTGGCCATCAGCTCGGCCACGCGGCGTCGGTAGGTGCGGAGCGAGACACCGAGCCGTTTGGCCGCGGATGCGTCGGTGAGTCCCGAACCGAGGGCTTTGAGGATCATGCGGGCGTCGGCGTCGAGGTGGGGGACGTCGCGGTGCAGATAGGTGTCGAGATCAACGGAATTGTCCCAGATCGCCTGGAGCAGCGAGAGCACGCCGTCGACCAGGTTCTGCGATGTCGTCACGGTGTACTCACGGCCGGTGGGGGTCTCCCGGCCGGCAAGGATCATCACCCGCCGGTCGATGACGATGGTCTCGTGCGGCAGCGGCGAGCTGCTGATCCGGACGAGAGCCCCCTTGCTCTGCACCAGCCGCAGATGCGCGCGGGCCTCCTCCTCGGCGAGCGCCACCGGGCTGAGCAGCTTGCGCGTGGTGAAGCCCGGGGAATCCGCGGCGCGCACCCGGTTCTGGACCGCTGCCCTGGCCTCCGGCTGCGACCAGGTTCTGAGGTCCCGGGCGGCGCACAGGAACTCGGTGTACGCGGACTCGAAGAGATGACCGGCACGCGCCATCAACTCCGTGTCCCCTTGGACTGAGAACACCTTTTCATTCCGCACTCCGCCAGTCTGGCAGCAAGCTGCCACGAGCTCGCCGGGCATCGTGGCGGCGGACACCATGAGCCTCATGACGATCAAGACGTTCTCCCTCGGCGGAGACCTGACCATCAACCGGCTCGGCTTCGGTGCGATGCGCCTGGCGATGGGCACCTTCGACGGTCCGGCGCGAGCCCCGGAGACGGGCATCGCGGTGCTCAGGCGCGCCGTGGAACTGGGCGTGAACCACATCGACACGGCCGGCTTCTACGGCAGAGGGACGGTGTGGGCCAACGAGCTGATCCGTACGGCACTGACCCCCTACCGTGACGACCTGGTGATCGCGACGAAGGTCGGGCCGCTGCTCGGACCGAATGGTGTGCCGAGCCGGCAGGCAACGCCTGACCAGCTGCGCGGCCTGGTCGAGGCGGATCTGCGCGCCCTCGGCCTTGACCGGCTCGACCTGGTCTATCTGCGGGTGGGCGGGATTACCGGGCCCGGTGGCGAGTCGATCGCCGAACGGTTCGCGGTACTGGCCGAGCTCCGGGCGCAGGGGCTGATCCGGCACCTGGGCGTCAGCAATGTCGACGCCGCCCAGTTCGCCGAGGCCCGGGCGATCGGGCCCGTCGCGGCGGTCCAGAACGAGTACGCCGATGACACGGGGCTGCTCGCGCAATGCGAGGAAGCGGGTATCGCGTACGTGCCGTTCTTCCCGCTCGGCGGTGGCGGCACCCCACTCGACACCGAACGGCTGGGCAAGGTCGCGGCACGTCTGGGCGCGACCGTCGCGCGCGTGCGGATCGCCTCGCTCCTTGCGATGTCGCCGTCGATGCTGGCGATTCCGGGCACCGGTTCCCTCGACCACCTGGAGGAGAACCTCGCGGCGAACGATCTCCGTCTCAGTGACGAGGACCTGTCCGACCTGCGAGGCTGACGGGGCGGCTCCGGAAGTCGGCTTGACTGCCATTCCTGTTGCCGCCGCGCGGCGCGGGCACGGGCCCGGCGCTTGGCAGCACCGGGCCCGTGGACGTCGTACGGCGTCTCACGCTGCGTCGTACGAGGTGGTACGAGGTCATGCGAGGTCTCTACGAGGGGAAGTCAGAGAGAGGCCGCCGCCGAGGCGATCGCGGAGGCGAAGGTGGAGACCTCCGAGTACACGCCGGGGGCGTTGGGCCGGGCGCAGCCGATGCCCCAGCTGACTATGCCGACCTGGATCCAGGCGTTGGCGGAGTCCCTGCGGAACATGGGGCCGCCTGAGTCGCCCTGGCAGGTGTCGACGCCGCCCGCCGCGTAGCCGGCGCAGATCTCGTCGCTCGCGACGAGGCCGCTGTAGCCGCTGTAGGTGCGGCAGGTCGCGTCGCTGACGAACGGCACGGTGGCCTTGAGCAGGTAGCGCTGCTGGGCGCCGCCCTCGGAGGCCGAACCCCAGCCGGCGACGGTGAAGGTGCCGGTGTTGTACTGCGTGGTGGTGGCGATCTTCAGCGTCGGCAGGTTGATCGGCGAGGCGAGCTTGATGAGCGCCCAGTCCTTGCCGTTGCCGTTGTAGCCGGGGGCCCGGTAGACGTACGTGGAACGGACCTGGACCCGGCCGGTGGTGGACTGCAGGTCCACGACACCGGCGGTGGCGGTGATGCTGGTGTTGGCGCCGGTGCCGCTCACACAGTGCGCGGCGGTGAGCACGATCTGCTGGGTGTAGAGCGCGCCGCCACAGCCCATGGAGAGCCGGACCATGAACGGGAACTCGCCCTGCGCGGCACGGGTTCCGCCGACGACCGGCGACGGGGCGGCCTGCGCGGCGGAAACGGGCTGAAGGCTGACGATCGCGAGAGCGGCCGCACCGAGGACCGCGAATCTCTTGAACGCCTTGAGGAGAGACTTCAACGTGATGCCTTCCGTGGGGGGTTTGACATACAGGTCGGGGAACCACGGGCGCTGAAATGTCGGGAACATGCCAAGCGGACGCAAAGAATCGCCCTTTGCTGGCATGGACTGGTCAAATTCTGTTGCTGGATTATGAGAACGCTGTGACGCCTCACACAAGGGGGGAAATCTGGCCAGGCGGTTCACGACATCCGCGGCACGACCAGCCCCGACTCGTACGCCGTGATCACGGCCTGCGTACGGTCCCGCAGCCCGAGCTTCGACAGGATGCGGCTGACGTGCGTCTTCACCGTCTCCTCGCCGACATGCAGACGCTCGGCGATCTCCGGGTTGGAAAACCCCTCCGCAAGCAGCCGCAGCACTTCCGTCTCGCGCGGAGTGAGCACCGCGAGCGCGTTCTGCGGAGGTGCTGCCCTGGGGCGCATCCGGGCGAACTCGGCGATCAGCCGCCGGGTGATGACCGGCGCGAGCAGTGCCTCCCCGGCGGCGACGATCCGCACGGCGTCGAAGAGCCGCTCGGCGGTCACGTCCTTGAGCAGGAACCCGCTCGCCCCGGCCGCCAGCGCGTCGTACACATGCTCGTCGAGGTCGAAGGTGGTGAGCACGAGCACCCGCGGCGCCTCCGGCCCCTGAAGCCGCGCGGTCGCCTGAATACCGTCCATGACCGGCATCCGTACGTCCATGAGGACGATGTCGGGCACCTGCTCACGACAGACCCGCACCGCCTCGGCCCCGTCGCACGCCGTGCCCACGACGGCGAAGTCGGACTGGGTGGCCAGGAGTCCGGCGTACCCGGCGCGCACGAGCTCGTGGTCGTCGGCGACGACGATACGGATGGGAGGGGCCGGTTCGGTGTCGACGGAATGCGCCGCTTCGGTGCCGGCCGGGGGGAGTGGCTCGGTGCCGGCCGGGGGGAGTGGCTTGGTGCCGGGCGGCGAGGCCAGGTTGGCGCTGGCCGGTGGGGCCGCCGGTTCGATGTTGGCCGGAGAGGCCGGGTTGGCGTCGGCCGGAGGGGCCGGTGCGGTGTCGGCCGTCATACGAGAACCTCCGCCCGCACCGGCAACCGAGCCTCGACCAGGAAGCCGCCGCCGGGCGCCGGCCCGGTGCGCAGCGTGCCGCCGACCATCGTGGCGCGCTCTCGCATGCCGAGGAGGCCGTGGCCGGCGGTCGGGGACGCGGGACCCGGCCCATTGTCACGCACGCGGATCGCCAAGTCGTCCTCCGTGTACCGCAGTTCGACGTCCACGGCAGCACCGGGAGCGTGCCGGCGGGCGTTGGTGAGGGCTTCCTGGACGATGCGATACGCGGTGACCTCGATGCCCGGGTCGAGGGGGGTGACCGGCCCGCTGACGATCAGCCGGGTACGGGAGCCGGAGGCGTCCCGGGACTCGTCGATGAGCTCCATGAGCTGGCGCAGCCCCGGCTGCGGGCGCCGCGTGACCCCGACGTCGGCGTCCTCCCGCAGCACCCCCAGCAGCCGCCGCATCTCCGTCAGCGCGGACCGCGCGGTGTCCCCGATGGCGAGCAGCCGGGTGGCGCCGTCCGGGGGCAGTCCGGCCGTGGTCAGCCGGGCAGTCTCTGCCTGCACGGCGATCATCGAGATGTGATGGGCCACGACGTCATGCAACTCCCTTGCGATCCGGGCTCTTTCGCCGCGCGCGGCATGGGCGAGGAGCGTGTCCGCGAAAGCCCGCTCGGTCGCGCTGTGCACCAGCGCGGCGTTGCGGACGTGGTGCGTGATGCCCGTCGCGGCCGTCGCCGAGGCGAGCGTGGCGACCAACACCGCCGTCACCCGGGTGGTGACATCGTCCTGGCTGACCAGGGCCAGCACGACATACGGCAGCACGAGCGCGCCGCTGAGCCGGGGCGCCCCCGCCCGTCCGAGCCAGTACACCGACGCCAACTGGCCCACGACCCCCGCCAGGGTGAGGGCCCGGAACGGCGCCAGCGCCAGCACGCCCGCCGAGGTCAGGGCCACGGCGGCCCCGGCCCGCACCGACGGGGCACGGTCGGCCCCGAGCACGAACGTGAGCGGCAGGGTGGTGCAGACCCCGAGCAGCAGCGCGAGCGCCAGATTCTCGCGCAGGCTCCCGACCCGGATCAGCACCTCGGCGCAGGCCAGGAGAGCGAGGGCAACCGGGTAGGCCACGGGGGCCGGGAAGCCTCGCACCAGCTCCCACACCCCCGCGATTCCCCCGCCGCGCCGCGCCGTGTCCTCGCCCATGTCCGCCATTGTGCCGTCGGCGCCGCCGCAGCGCGTCACCCTGCGGGTTCTCCCTCGCATGGGGGACACGGCAGGCGATCCGTCCCTCGCGGCAGGGGCGTTGAAGACGGCTCTGTCGCGGGACGACGTCGAGACCCGCCGATCCCTAATCTCGCTGGCATGAGTGACGCAACGATCGAAGTGCAGGACCTGCGCAAGCGGTTCGGGAGGACCGTCGCGGTCGACGGCCTCTCCTTCACGGTCGAACCGGGACAGGTCACCGGTTTCGTCGGCCCGAACGGAGCGGGCAAGTCCACCACGATGCGGGCCGTGCTCGGCCTGGACACCCCCGATGAGGGGCGTGCCCTCATCGGCGGCCGCCCCTACCACGCCCTGCGCTCTCCCCTGTTGGAGGTCGGCGCGCTGCTCGACGCCGCCGCGCTGCACCCCAGCCGGCGTGGCCGCGACCATCTGCGCTGGCTGGCGCACTCGCACGGCCTGCCCCTGCGCCGCGTGGACGAGGTTCTCGACCAGGTGGGGATGGCCCAGGCCGCACGTCGCCGCGCGGGTGGTTACTCACTGGGCATGCGTCAACGCCTCGGCATAGCGGCCGCACTGCTCGGCGACCCCCCGGTCCTCCTCCTCGACGAGCCGGTCAACGGCCTCGACCCCGAAGGCATCCGGTGGATCCGCGGCCTGCTGCGCCGGCTCGCCGCGGAGGGCCGGGCCGTCCTGGTCTCCAGCCACCTCATGAGCGAGTTGGAGGACACCGCCGACCACCTGCTCGTCATCGGCCGCGGCCGTCTCATCGCCGATACCGCCGTCGCCACCCTGCTCGCCGCCGCGTCCGGCGACCGCGTCGCGCTGCGCACGGGCGCGCGTACAGAGGCGATGGAGCTGCTCGCTCGTGAGGGCGGCACGGTCGCGGTCACCGGCGCCGACACGCTCACGGTCACCGGCCTGCCCGCGGAGCGCATCGTGGAGCTCCTCGCGGCGGGCGGCGTGCCGTTCGCGGAAGTCGGCGCCCACCGGGCCACTTTGGAAGAGGCGTACATGGAACTGACACGGGACGCCGCCCAGTTCACATCCGCCCCCGACCACGAGGTGACCCGATGACCTCGACGATCACTCCGTACCGCTCCTCGCTCCAGCCCGACCGCGACGGCTTCGCACGGCTGCTGCGCGCGGAATGGGCCAAGCTCTGGACCGTACGCGCCTGGGTGCTGGTGCTCGTCGTGGCCGCGGCGGTCACGGTCGTCATCTCCCAGCTCTCCGCCGGCGGCACCTCCGACGGTTCCAACGAGAACGGCGTCACGGTCGCCCCCGACGGAACCCGCGTCAACGACACCTTCCACTTCGTCCACCAACCCCTGTCGGAGGACGGCAGCGTGACGGTCCGGGTGTCCGACCTGAAGGGCGGCGGCGGCCGGGATCCGGAGCCCTGGGCGAAGGCCGGCGTGATGGTCAAGGGGAGCACGAAGAACGGCAGCCCGTACGCGGCCCTGATGGTCACCCCCGACCACGGCGTCCGCCTGCAGTGGAACTTCACGCAGGACAAAGCGGGCAGCGACGCGTCCGGCACCGCCCCGCACTGGCTGCGCCTGACCCGTGCGGGCGCGCAGCTGACGGGTTACGAGTCCTCCGACGGCTCCCGCTGGACGAAGGTCGGCTCGATCACGGTGCCGGAGCTGCCGAAGACGGCCCAGGCCGGCCTGTTCGTCGCCTCCCCGCTGCACAACAACCTGCGCCGCTCGTTCGGCGGCACGTCGGAGACGGCGGGCGGCACGAGCGCCGCGGCGACCTTCGACCACGTCGCCCTGAGCGGCGGCATCGAGGCCGACGCGGCCGCCTGGACGAGCACGGATGTGGGCGCCCCCGCCCCGGACGACCCCGACACCCCGCAATCCGGCCCGGCCCGCCCCGTAGCCGGCACCACCACGGTCTCCGCCACCGGCGTCTACACCCTCACCGGCCAGGGCGACATCGCCCCCGACGAGACCGGCAGCGACATCGTCCAGATGAGCTTCCAGGGTGTCTTCGTCGCCGTCCTCTTCATGGTCGCCCTCGGCGCACTCTTCATCACGGCCGAGTACAAGCGTGGCCTGATCCGTACGACCTTCACGGCCACCCCGCGCCGCGCGCGGGTCCTGGCGGCCAAGGCCCTGGTGATAGGAGGCGTCACCTTCGCGGTAAGCCTGCCGGCGACGGCCATCGCCTTCTCCCTGGCACAGAGCACCCTGCGCACCAACGGCTTCGCCCCACCGGCCTACCCGGACCTGTCACTCCTGGACTCCCCGGCTCTGCGGGCGGTCGTGGGCAGCGCGGCCCTCCTGGCCCTGGTGGCCGTCCTGGCCCTCGCCGCGGGCGCGATACTCCGCAACAGCGCGGGCGCGATCACGGTCGTCGTGGTCCTGGTGATCCTCCCGCAGATCCTCGCCTTCGCCCTCCCGCTCCCGGTGGCGCACTGGCTGCTCAAGGTGACCCCGGCCGCGGCCTTCGCGATCCAGCAGGGAGTGACGTACTACCCCCAGGTGCAGCACAACTGCCTCCCGGAAAGGGGCTGCTACCCCCTCGACCCGTGGAACGGCTTCGCGGTCCTTGGCGCATACGTGGTGGTGGCACTGGCCCTCGCGGCATGGCGACTGCGCAGGAGGGACGCATGAGGCCCCGGCCCGCACTGCACGCCGAGTGGACCAAACTCCGTACGCTACCCAGCAGTTGGCTGCTCCTCGGCGCGACCGTCGTCATGACGATCGCGGTGAGCACGGCCGCCGTGTCCTCGGTCAGCACCCGGGAGTGCGTGACCGCGGCCGCATGCCACGAGGACACGGTGAAGCTGGCACTGACGGGCGTGTGGCTGGGCCAGGCGACCGCACTCATCCTGGGCGCCCTCTCCATGGGGGCGGAGTACGGCACGGGCACGGTACGCACGACGCTGACGGCGATCCCGCGCCGCACGACGGTACTGGCGTCGAAGGCGGCGGTCCTGGCCGTGTCGACAGGCATCGCGGCCGCCGTGGCGATCACCGTCTCCCTCTACGCAGCCCGCTGGATCCTCCCGGGCAACGGCTTCACCCCCGAAGAGGGCTACCCCCTCCTCTCCCTCACCGACACCACGACCCTCCGCGCCGCCCTCGGCTCCACCCTCTGCCTGATCCTCATAGCCCTCCTGGGCCTGGGCCTGGCAGTCTTGCTGCGAGACAGCGCCGCGGCGATCACCACAGGCCTGGGCCTGCTCTACGTCGTCCCACTCCTCGCCAACCTCCTGAGCTCGCCCACCTGGAAGGACCGCATAGAAAGCTGGGCCCCGATGCCGGCGGGCCTCGCCATCCAGGCGACGCGAGACCTGGCCCGCCTGCCCATCGGCCCATGGCCGGGACTGGGGGTACTGGCGGCGTACGCGCTAGGGGTGCTGTTGCTCGGCGGCGCGATGTTCAGGCGTCGGGATGCGTAGGTCACTCACCGGCGTCGGCGTCCGCGAGCCCCAGCCACTCCCGCCACGAGAGATCACGTCCGATGAACCGAGGCCGCTCGAAGGGCCACGCCTCTCCAATCCACCGGGGCACGAACGAGTCCAGATCACGCTCCAGTTCGGATCCCACTCGCTCGTCCACCACCCACCAGGAGATCTCGGCGTCGGCGCCGGCCTTCTCCGGAGGATCGATGTACACGCACCCGAACTCGCCGGTGCCCGACTCATCGAGCAAGACGTAGTTGAAAGACTCGTGAGTGGCGATCTCGGCCTCGTGCCGCTCCAGATCCTTCTGGTTCGCCTCGTACGTCATGGTCTCGGCGGGCCACCCCCAGGCCTCACCGAAAATGGACCACAACCGCTCGCGCGACCCCATGACGACGGGATAGTCCATGGCCGCATCGGCCCCGGCGATCGGCCGCAAGTGATATCCACCCGGCAGCTCAACACGCAGCGGGTGAACGAAGTCGGCAGGCAACCAGGTCATGCGCGGAGCCTAGTGACAGGGTGGGTGCGCCGCATCGGGTTATTCCCTGAGGTCGGCCGTGGGCCACCTCCCAAGGGCATAACGCTCGCCGGCGGCATGCCACCAGCCGGGAGGAGAGGACCGGTTGGCTCCGCCGGTCGCCTGATCGGGATGCAGCCCGAGCCGCCACAACGCGTCCGCCGCCACGGACACGGTGATCCAACCCCACCAGTGCCCGTCGGGCCCACGCCCACAGGCGAGATCCCACCGAAGCTCGTCCAACACGAACGGCATCCAGTCGATGCCTCGCTCACGCAGTCAAGCGCGAACGGCCACCAGGGGGAGGGGGCGCCCCGGCGCGTTCTCGTACGAGGCGATGCTGATCCAGTCGATCTGCCGGGACTGCCTAGTCTGCGACGCGCTCAAGGAACACGCTCCAGGTCGCGGGGGAGAGGGTGAGGACGGGGCCGGAGGGGTTCTTGGAGTCGCGGACGTGGACGGCGGAGGCGTGGGCGGCTACTTCGAGGCAGTTGCCGCCTTCGTTGCTGCTGTAGCTGGACTTGCGCCAGTCGTAGGCGACTTCGAGGCAGTCGCCGCCCTCGTTGCTGCTGTAGCTGGACTTGAACCACGCCAGGTCATCCATGGGGAGGTGCTGTCGTGCTGCGGTGTTCATGACTCTCCAAGCAGTCTGTCCAGGAGGCACGCGCTCTCCTCGGGGGAGAGGGCCTGTGACCGCAGCATTCCATATTTCAGCTGATAGACACTCACTTCGTCAGGTTCGTCAACCAGGAAGCTGGCGCGCTGCACTTCCAGGTAGACCATGTGGTCGTGGTCCGGTGTCTCCAACAGCAGCATGGGGCCCGCGAGACCAGCGTGGGGCACACGACCCATGGGCATGATCTGCAAGCCCATGTGGACAAGGTCGCTGTACTCGCGTAGCGCGCGAATCTGCTCTCGCATGACGGCCGCTCCACCAAGGGCCGTACGCAGGATCCCTTCTTCCAGGATGAAGTGGCCGAACGGAGGCTGCTTGCGCTGCCAGATCTGCTGTCGCTCCATGCGGGAGGTCACCCACTGCTCCGCCGCCTCGTCCTCGAAACGCGGGAAGCGGCAGTCGAAGGAAGCGCGGCAGTAGTCCTTGGTCTGGAGGAGTCCCGGAACCATCTGCGTCTCGTACGAGAGGATGCTGACCGCCTCCTGCTCGATATCGACGAGCCCCTGTGCGAACTGCGGCATCCTCTCGCGCACCGGCATCTTCTCGACGAGAACGGCCAACACCCCACCCGTCCCCAGCAGTTCATCGAACTGCTCCGCCCGGTCCGGCTGGAGCGCAAGCCGTCCCTGCTCGATGGACCCCACCGTGTCGACGTGCAGGTTGGCGCGCTCCGCGAACTGTTCCTGAGTGAGACGGGCCCGCTTCCTGAAGTGGGCAACCCCCGCACCGATGGCCTGCCATGAACTGCCCCTCTTGGGCTTCTTCGCCGTGTGCATGCGCGTCCCTTTCCCCCGTCGGCGGCCGAAAGCCTCGTAGCGAGGCCGTAGTAATCACCACTACGACCTCACCCACTGCTCCACTCTAGTGACACCCTGTGACAGTGGCCCCGTGAACGCGCAACCCCAACTCCCCCACGCCCGCGAGGCCTTCTACCGCCGAGACCGCAGGTCGGTGCGCCTGGCCCGCGAGTTCACCCGCGCGGCCCTGGCCGACTGGGCCGCGGCAGAGCGCAGCGACGACGTACTGCTCTGCGTGAGCGAACTCGCCACGAACGCGTTGCTCCACGGCGTCCCGCCGGGCCGTGGCTTCCGCCTTCAACTGGCCCTGGATGTCGACCGGGTGCTGCGAATCGAGGTCCACGACAGCGGCGGGGGCGAGATCCGAAGCCCGGACGCCCAGCCGGAGGCGGAAGACGGCCGGGGCCTGTTCCTCGTCGCCGCGCTCGCGGACAAGTGGGGCGTGGGGGAGCGGGACCCCGGGAAGGTGGTGTGGTGCGAGTTCGAAACCGCTGCGGCCGATCAGTGCCTGTACGAGGGTGAGTGAGCCGAGCCATTTAGGACGGAACCTGACCTAGTACGGGAATACCGTGCCCCCATGAAGACTCTCGCCGGTGTGGACGACGCTGAATTCAGGGCCTTCGAAGACACCGCCCAGTTGGACGCCTGGTTGGCGGCGCACCCCGGACTGCGCTCCGGGGTGTGGGTCGAGATCGCCAAGAAGGGGTCTGGCCGGACCTCGGTCACGGCGGGGGAAGTCAATGACGTGGCGCTCTGCCACGGTTGGATCACCGGTCATCGCCGGGGCCTCGACGCGTCGTACTTCCTGCAACGGATCACCCCGCGCAGGCCGGGCAGCCTCTGGTCAAGGTGAACGTGCGCAGGGTCGAGGAGCTGGCCGCGGCCGGGCGGATGCGGCCCGCCGGACTCGCGGAGGTGAACGCCGCGAAGGTGGACGGGCGGTGGGCGGCGGCGTACGCATCGCAGAAGAACGCCACCGTGCCGGACGATCTGGCAGCCGCACTCGAACGAAGCCCCCGCGCGAAGCGCTTCTTCGAGCAGCTCGGCAGGACGGATCGATACCTGGCCATGGTGGGCCTGTTGAGGGCGAGGAGCGCCGAGACCAGGGCGGCGCGACTGCGGAACGTGGTCGCCCGGCTGGAGCAGGGCAGCGCCTGACGTGATCGTGAGCCAGGTCGGGGCTTACCTGTGTATTTCGGCCGACGGGCGCCGATGGGCGGGGCGAAGGTCGTCGGGCCGGGGCGGTTGCGAGTACGGCGGAGCGCCCGCCCTCCCGGTGGGGGAGTTAGAGGGCGGGCGCGCTCGCGGTGCCGGTCGGCGGGCCGACCGGCGTGAGTCGGGGGCTCACGCGTTCTTGATCGCCGAGATGTCGAAGGTCAGCTTGATCTTGTCGGAGACGAGGAAGCCGCCGGTCTCCAGGGCCGCGTTCCAGGTGAGGCCCCAGTCGGAGCGCAGGATTTCCGCCTTGCCCTCGAAGCCGACGCGCTCGTTGCCGAAGGGGTCCGTCGCCGAGCCGTTGAACTCCAGGTCGATGCTGAGCGGCTTGGTGACGCCGAGGATCGACAGGTCGCCGGTGATCCGGTAGTCGTCGCCGCCCAGCGCTTCCACCTTGGTGGAGCGGAAGGTCATCGTCGGGAACTCGTCGATCCTGAAGAAGTCGGAGCTCTTGAGGTGGTTGTCGCGGTCCTCGGAACGCGTGTCGACGCTGTCCATCTTGACGTCGATCATGGCGGTGGACTTGGACGGGTCCGCACCGTCCAGGTGGAGGGTGCCCTCGAACTCCTTGAAGGTGCCCTTGACGTTCGTCACCATGGCGTGACGGGCAACGAAACCGATCGCCGAGTGCGACGGGTCGATCGTGTAGTCACCGGTGAGCGCCGCGAGATCGGGGTTCACGGCAGCGGCGGGGGTCGTGGCGGCGGTGGTGGTGTCGGTGGTCTTGCGGCCGAAGATACCCATGACGTGCTCCTAAGGGGACGGGTCGCGGTTTCGTCCAGGGAAGCCGCGACGCGGAGTTTGTTGAATCTTCAACGAGGTCAACGAGAGCGACTCTAGCTCTATTCCGTTCAAGTTTCAACCAACGTCTGCCGTGCGTGTAACGACGTTACGTCGCGGCTCGGCACCCCGCTTCTCGGCGCTCGTCGCCGTCGCGGGCGCCCTGGCGGCTTGTGGCAGACCGCCGATCGAGGCGGTTTGTCACTCAAGGGATGGCATGTGAGACTCGCGAATGTGAGGCGGCTCTCAGCCGGCGGCTTTGTGGGACCTCTACAAGCCACATGCCCTCTGAGCAGTCAGATTGCTTGCATGCGGTCACGGTTCTGTTCAGGGGTACCAGGAAAACAGGCCGGAGACTGTACGGAGTCGACGGCCCGGTTTTCTTGGTTGACTTCGTATGGTCGCTACATGACCGTTTTGGAAGAGGCCGAGCCCTCAGGCGAACCCACGGACGCGCGCGGGCGCGTGGCCGAGCTGCACGCGATCCGTGTGGAGGCACTGCGCGGCCCCAGCGAGAAGGCGACCGAGGCCCAGCATGCCAAGGGCAAGCTGACCGCCAGGGAGCGTATCGAGCTGCTGGTGGACCCGGGCTCCTTCCGGGAGGTCGAGCAGTTGCGGCGGCACCGGGCGACCGGGTTCGGGCTGGAGACCAAGAAGCCGTTCACGGACGGTGTGGTCACCGGCTGGGGCACGGTGGAGGGCCGGACGGTCTTCGTCTACGCGCACGACTTCCGGATCTTCGGCGGTGCCCTCGGAGAGGCGCACGCCACGAAGATCCACAAGATCATGGACATGGCCATCGC
>NZ_JBEZLR010000076.1:0-48125 GCF_040652275.1 Streptomyces sp. NPDC048275 | reverse complement strand
TCCGCGCACCGTGCAGACGTACACACTGGGCTTCAAGATGGTCAAGGACGGAGACATTGACGCCGGGCCTGACGGCTAACGCAACGGCGTTGCACGTCGCGGGACACGGCCATCTAGTGCCGCATCAGGCAACGTTCGCCCTGTAGGGCATGGTGGTGTCGGTAGGCCGTGGTCAGTCGTTGCGGGCAAAGACGTGATGGGAAATCCGCTTCAATCTTCGAGATTGTGACCGCAAGGTCTGAGCCGGTTCGAGTCCGGTAGCCCGCGGCGGTGCGTCTTTGCTCTGGGTCGGTGCAACGGCGCGAGGTGTTTGTGCCCGGTATCTCGTAACCGGTCAGGCTGTGCCCGTGGCAGTGCGAGTACGGGTACGTGAGATCGATGATGACGAGGACCGGCGGCTGCTGCGGATCATCCGCAGGGGTACCGGGTCGGTGGTGACCTGGCGGCGGGCCCAGATGGTGCTGTTATCTGCGCAGGGCATGCCCGTGGAAGGGTGGCCGGCCGAAGACTTTCACCCTCCCGGAACGCCGGGAGATCAAGAGGATCGCCAAGTCCAGGCCGACCGAGCACGGCCTGCCGGTCTCGACCTGGAGCCTGGCCAAGCTGGCCGACTTCCTGGTCGTCGAGGGGGTGGTCGACGACATCAGCCACGAGGGCCTTCGCCTCCTGCTCCGCGAGGAGGGAGTCTCGTTTCAACGCATAAAGACCTGGAAGACCTCACGCGACCCGGACTGTGCGGCCAAGAAGGCCCGCGTGGAGCATCTCTACGCGATCGCCGACGGTGAGGTCGTACCCGAGGAAGGCGAGGCCGACGTCGTCCTCTGCCTGGACGAGTTCGGGCCGCTCAAACGTTCACAGCCGGGACAGGGATTGTGCCGGAGGGCTGCTATGCCACAAGGCGGTGCTGACCCTGCCGCAGCAGATCACGCTCCGTGGCACTTCCCCCACGGACCGCACCCGCGGCGCTGCCCTGACGTCACCCGATGCTTTGCTCAGAGTCGGCTGCCGCGTACTCCACGACGAGCGGGCTCGCCACCACGCATCGCACTCAGGCGACATGCGAGGAGCGGCAGCTCTCTACGACCGACTTGGCCATGACTGTCAAGGCTTTTTCGGACCTTATGACGTGCGAGCCCTGAATGCCTTCGAGGGCGTCGCACGATAGATCACCAGATCAGGTGCAAAACCTGACATCTAAACCCGATATGGCTCGCGCTCTCCCTCTGTAGGTCCGTATGCCGGCGGCCTGCTCGGATCCACGAACGGAGTTACTGACTTCGGCGTTTTAGGGTCAGTCAGGTCGAGTGGCCCGATGAACTCGCCGCAGCAGCTTGACACGTTGAGCGCCTGAGGTGTTTATCCTGCCGTACTCGGCGTGCCTCACGCGCTGGCCGAGTGGCTCACCATGCTCATCGTCACCCGCGAGGGTGACCGCCGTTGCAAGCTCCCGCCGGGAGCCCCCGCGCACTCATCGGGGATTGCAAGTAGAGGGTTCTCGCGCGGGACTCCCGTCAGAGACAGGACGGGCAGGTGCCTGACTGCTGACGCGTCGGCCCGTGCGCCTGGGTCGGCCGAGGACGACTCCGGCCAGGACCAGGACCAGTCCGCACAGTTGCTGAACGGTCAGCACCTCGGCGGCGACCGCTGTGCCGAGCAGCACGCCCGTGACGGGGTTGAGCAGTCCGATCAGGCCCACTGTCCCCGCAGGCAGGTGCCGCAGCCCCGTGAACCAGGCGGCGAAGGCCAGCGCGGTGGCGACCAGGGCCACGTAGCCGAAGGCGAGGACGGCTGGCGTGGAGAGCGCGGGGGGTGGACCCTCCACGACTGCCGCGGCCGGGAGCAGGAACAGGCTTCCGGCGGTGAGCTGCCAGGCGGTCGAGGCGAGCACGTCGGCGTCGGTGCTCCACCGTTTGGCCAGGATGTGGCCGAAGGACGACACCAACATGGCGGCGGCCGAGGCGAGGACTCCCGGCACGCTCACCCTTTCTGCCCCCGTGAGCAGCATGAGACACACTCCGGCGAGCCCGATCGCGGCGCCGGCCAGGTGGGCGGTCCGGGGCCGCTCGGATACCAGGGGCCAGGCTATGAGCATCATGGTCAGCGGGGACACCGCCATGACGGTCGAGGCGACGCTCGTCGGCAGCATCTGGGATGCGACGTAGACGAGGACGAAGAACACGCTCACGTTCAGCAGGCCGAGCATCGCGGATCGCCACCACCACGCGCCACGCGGCCGCTGCCTGCACAGGGCCAGCAGGATGAGGCCGGCTGGCAGCGCACGCAGAGCAGCTCCGTACAGCGGGCTGCCTGCGGGGAGGAACTCACGCGTGACGAAATAGTTGGTCCCCCATGCCACCGGTGCGACCGCGGTCAGTGCCACCCAACGCGCATTAGCTTCCACGGAAGGCAATATAGCTTCCAGGGAAGCTATATTGGTGTCCATGGAAGACCGGCACCCGTTGGACCGCGTAGCCCGCATTCAGGCCGACTGGCGCCGCGAACGGCCCGACCTCGACGTCACCCCACAGGGAGTGATCGGCCGGCTGCACCGCCTGGCAGACCAGCTCACCGAAGAACTCTGCCTTGTATACGGTCGCTACGGTCTCAGCGAGGGGGAGTTCGACGTCCTGTGCGCACTACGCCGCGCCGGCCAGCCCTACGAACGGGCACCTGGCGAGCTCGCCGCGCACACCATGGTCACCACCGGCGCGATGTCGAAGAGAATCGACCGCCTGGAGCGGGCCGGACTCGTCACCCGCCGCCGCTCCGACGACGACCAACGCGGCCGGATCGTCGCCCTCACCAAGCCCGGGCGCGAGCTGATCGACCGTGCGTTCACCGACCACATGCGCAACGAACGCCACTTGCTAGACCTGCTGCTCCCCGCTGAGGCCGAGATGCTCGAAACACTGCTCACGACCTGGCTCTCCCGCATGGAACATCCGCGCCTTCCCAGCGGCGAGTGACCCGCACCCCTTCCGGCCTGTGACCAGTACAAAGAGGTTCAGGCACAGCTCTTCAAGGGCCGGAGGGCTAGAGCCTGTCTCTTTGAGGCTTCTAGGGGCGCCATTCCTGGCGGTAGGCGGGGTGTTCGGCGTACGACTGCGCGAGGACGCGGATCGCATAGGTGAGGCCCTCTTTGCGGGAGTCTGCTGGGTCCATGGCGTTGTAGTCCCGTGCCAGCATTTCGATCAGATCGAGCATGGGCAGGTGGCTGTCGAGCAGGGCTTCGCCGCCGAAGGTGTGGGCTACGTAGGCGTAGGCATGGTTGTCCTCCTCGATACGTGCGCGGAGGAACTTCAGGAGGTCGACCATGCGCTCATCTTCGCGTGCCGACCTTCTCGTCTGGGCGCCGCGTGCCCGCCATCGTCTCCGTGGTCAACCGCTTGTCCAGATGAAGATGGCGGCGAGGTGGAGTGCGGCCTGATAGGCGAGGGCAAGTTTGTCGGTTCGCGCCAGGCCGCGCCATTGCTTGAGTCGGGCGATCCAGCGTTCGACAGTATTGCGCTCTTTGTATGCCTCGGCATCGAGGCCGGGCGGGCGGCCGCCAGCGCGGCCTCGCCGGAGGCGGTGTCCGATCTGGTCGGCGGGCTGCGGGATGACAGCCCGGATGCCGCGTCGTCGGAGATGCGAGCGGAAGGCGCGGGAGGAGTAGGCACGGTCCGCGAGGACTGCGGCCGGTCGGGTTCTCGGTCTCCCGAGTCCGGTTCGCGGAACCCTGATCCTGGCCATGACGGCCTCGAAAGCCGGTGCGTCACCGGCCTGACCATCGGTGACGTGCAGGGCCAACGGTCGTGCACGACTGTCGCTGGCGAGGTGGACTTTCGTGCTCAGACCACCGCGGGAGCGTCCGAGTGCGTGATCGTCAGGTTCTGAACGGCCACGCACCCCTTTATTTCTTGCTCCGGCAGCGTGCCGGTGGGCCCGGCAGACGGTTGAGTCCACTGACACTGTCCAGCCCACATCCGTCACTGGGGTCCGCTGCGGACAGAATCGCCGCGAGAAGTCGTTCCCAGGTGCCGTCAACGGCCCATCTGATCAGGCGTTTGTGCGCGGTCTGGAACGAACCGAGCTCGCTGGGCAGGTCTCGCCATGGCGAGCAGGTGCGGTATTTCCACGCGATCGCCTCCAGGGTCCGACGGTGGTCCGCCCACCGTCGCCCACGGACCGGATCGGCCGGCATCAACGGCTCGGTAGGCCCAGCCGTTGTCCGTGAGGACCCGTTCGATGCGGGTGATGCCGTGGGTGTGGAAGAAGGCGGCGGCGCGGGTGAGGAAGCCCGCGTGGGTCGCGACTTTTTCGTCCGGGTGTATCTCGCTGTAGGCGAGGCGGGAGTGGTCGTCGACCGCGGAGTGGATGTAGTCGAATTTCATGCCGCGGATCGGTCGGCCGGCGTCCCGCCCACGGACTTTGTGGCCTCCTCCGTCGGGGATCCGGCCGAGTTTCTTCACGTCGATGTGGATCAGTTCACCCGGGCGCTCGCGTTCGTAGCGGCGGATGGTCTGGCCGGTGGGCCGGTCGATCCAGGCGAGGCGGTGCAGGCCATGGCGGGCAAGGATCCGGTGCACGGTCGAGGAGGGCAGGCCCAGTACCGGGCCGATCCTTGCGGGGCCCAGTTTGCGTGCTCGCCGTAGTTCGCATACGCGTGCCTCGGTCGCGGCCGGGGTCCCGTGCGGGGGCGGCTGGAGCGGTCGTGCAGGCTGGCCTGGCCCTCGGTTCGACACCGTCGCATCCACTTGTGGGCGGTGGCCCGGGAGATGCCCATTTCGGCGGCGACGTTGGCCACCGACCGGCCGGATACGACACGTTCGACCAGCAGAAGCCTCCCGAAGACGGTCAGCCCTGATCGCAGTGACTTGGCTTGGCTGTCAGACCTGCCTGCCATAGTGCCGCTGTGGATGACGAGATCTTCTGGAACATGATCGAGAGTAGCCGGCGGCAGACTCAGGACCCGGACGAGCGCCTGGCCTGGCTGCGGGGGCAGCTGGCCCTTCGGCCCGAGTTGGACGCCGTGCGGTTCCAGATATCTCTGGATCGTGTCCTCGCCCCGACATTCACCTGGGACGTGTGGGCAGCCGCGGATCGAATCATGGGCTGGTGTTCCGACGACAGCTTCTTCTACTTCCGGCTGTGGCTGGTAGGGCTTGGCCGGGACATGTTCGAGCGGGTGGCCCGTGAACCGGACGCGCTGGCCGAGGCGCCGGAGGTTCAACGCCTTGCAGGGCGGTTCCCGAGGTCCTGGGCGGACCACGAGTGGCCCGAGTGGGAGGAACTGGACTATGTCGCGGGACAAGCGTTTGAGGACGTGACCGGCAAGACTCACGACGACTTTCACGACGTCATCGATGCCCAGAACTTCGAGGATCCCGAGCCGAAGGACCCGGCTGGTGAACGCTGGGACGTGAATCGCGGCGAGGAAACCGCGCGTCGCTTGCCACGACTCAACGCACTGTTTTCCCATCTCTGAGGCAAAGTGACGGGCTCACGGTGCACCTTGTCGCCGAGGAGGGTTGCGTGAGCACTGACCGCGTCGGTTCATGGTGAGCAATCCGGTCCCTGGTGGTCGGCGAGGGCGGTTACTTTCCGTTGTGCCACCTGATTTCATCCGGGGACCCCCAACAGCTGGGGTTATGACGACGGGGCGGTGGCGTGTCCCAGGAACGCTGTGGTGGTTGCCACGAACCGGTCGGCGTCGTCGAGCCACGGGTAGTGTCCGGCGCTGGGCTGGACGACGAGTTCGGCGTTCGGGAAGAGGTCCGCGAACTCGGCCATGGTGTGAGGAGGCGCTCCCAGGTCAGCTTCCCCGGCCAGGAGGAGGACGGGCGGGGTGAACTGGGCGAGCGCGGTGCGGGTGGTGTCCGGGGCGAAAGCGCCGTCGGCGCCGAAGGCAGCGACTATCTCCGGGTTCATCCGTTCGTCCCCGGCGGCCTGATGCGCCTGGGCCGCCTCGTCCCAGCGGCCGTAGGAGAAGGGTGCGATGGCCTGCCAGCTGTCGGCGGTGGCCTTGCCCGCCACGATCGCCTCCAGGGCTGCGAACGCCTCCGGGAACCACGGTTCGTCCCGGCGGAGTTGTGCGGTCTCCAGCCGGAGGTCTCCTGCGATCGTGAGACCCACGGCCCTGACGCTTGGCGTGATCAGCGCGAGCTTGCTGACCTTTTCCGGATGACGGCTCACGTAGAGCGCGGCCAGATTGGCGCCGGCGCAATGCGCGAGCAGGTCCATCTGGGCGAGGCCAAGGTGCTCGCGCAGGGCCTGTACGTCGTCGACGAGTCGGTCGCAGCGGTAGGAGGCGATGTCCTGTGGTGTCGCGGACTGGCCGGTGCCCCGGAGGTCCAGCCTGATCAACTGCCGGTGGGCGGAGAGGCCGCCGAGGTCGCCGAGGTAAGCGGAATCCGTCGGGCCTCCGGGCAGGCAGACCACCGGAGGGCCGTCTCCGAACACGTGGTAGGCGAGCTTGGTCCCGTCGTGCGCGGAGAAGGTAGGCATGGCCGGGACATTGTCAGCGGCGTTCGGATCGGACAACTGGGTTTCCATGACGTGCTCGTTGTGGAGTAGGTCAAGCAGTGCCTCGTGCTGGTTTGACCTGTGGGAACGCCAAAGGGGCTTGCCCGAGGGTATTCATCCAGCTCGTTGCGTTTCTGATGGGGGCGCCGCCGAGTCCGGTGCTCTCCGTGCCGCGTTCTCCTGGGCTTCGAGAAGCTCTTCACTGTGCTCGATTGCCCAGCGTCCGAGCGCCATCATGGGGCCCTCGACGAGGCTCTGCCCCAAACTTGTCAGGCTGTACTCGACGCGAGGTGGCGCTTCGGCATGTGCGTGGCGGTCGACCAGACCGCTGGAGAGCAACCGATGCAAGGCGTCGGTCAGGACCTTGTCGCTGATGCCGCCGATCGTGGCGCGCAACTCGCGGCGCCGGCGCGGGCCCGCGCGAAGAGCCGCCAGCACGACGGGATCCCAGGTGTGGGCGAAGAGATCGGTGGCCGCGCGCAGACGGCAGTCAGCGACCAACTCGTAGCAGTGGCCTTCGTGATCAGTCATCTCGTCGCCCATCATCGCGCGGTCGTTGCGCACCGATCGGTGCGTAACGCCTTCCCTAATGTGACTGCCCAACTGACTGCCACTTGAGAGGAAGCGATGATGCGCATCGGGATCCTGGGAACAGGGACGCTGGCGGCGGCCTTGGGCGAGGGCTGGTCACGCGCAGGGCATGAGGTGGCGATCGGCGGGCGGTCGCAGGTCAAGGCGGAGAAGCTTGCTGAGCGGTTGGGCCACGGAGTCCTCGCCGTCGCGCCGCGTGAGGCGGTCATCGGACGCGACGCGGTACTGCTCGCCGTGTCATGGGACGGCGTCGAGGACATGCTGGCACTGGTGGGCGCGTCCGACGGCTTGCTCGAGGGGACGCCGTTGATCGATCCCACGAATGCTGTCGCGCATGGTGTCGGCGTTCTGCTCACCGAGCACGGTGAGTCGATGGCGAGGCGGATCGCCGGGCTTGCTCCAGGAGCTCATGTCGTCAAGGCGTTCCATCTCTTTCCCGCTGGTCAGTGGACGAGCTCTCCCGGCGGTGGCCCCTCCAGCGTGACTGTGGTGATGTGCGGCGACGATTCTGCGGCACTGCATGTCGTCGGCGAGTTGGTGCGTGACGTCGGCGGGACGCCAGCGATTCTTGGGGCGCTGGATCGCGTCCGCCAGCTGGAGGAGGTGGCGGGCTTCGTCATCGGATTGGCGTTCGCAGGCTTCGACCCCAACTCCGCAGTGCCTCGCGTGCCCTCATCGCCGGTGATGGACTGACCCGCTGTCCGCATCAGACGGGGAGAGCCAGTCCAGACTCGCGGTCCGAGGGCAGTGGAGATCGCCACTGACCGTAGCCATTGTCAACCGGATCGCGGATTTGCTAATCCACTGCTAACGAACCACCTTCATTGCTAACGAAGTCGCGGATCCTGGAAACGGGGTGGTTGGGTCAGCGGTCGGTGGACAGGGCCAGGAGTTCGGCGAACAGGCAGCCGCCGTGGGCGAGTTCGTCGTACGTTCGTGTTCGGCGATCCGGCCGTGTACCAGCACGAGAACCCGGTCGGCGATCTTCGTGTTGACCAGCTGGTGGGTCACCACGATCGTGATCCGGCCTGCCGCGATGGTCCTGATCTCTTCGAGGATGGCGTGCTCGCCGCGGGCGTCCATCTGGCTGGTCGGCTCGTCCAGGATCAGCAGGCTTGACCTGCAGTACAGGGCGCGTGCGCAGGCCAGGCGCTGCCACTGCCCGCCGGACAGTTCCGTCCCGCCCCACAGCTCCCTCGCCAGCAGCGTGTCCAGACCTTCGGGCAGTTCCTCGACAGCCTCGCGTAGCCCGACCTCCGTCAGGGCCCGCCAGACCAGGTCATCGCCCAGTTCGCGGGGCTGGCCGAGAGTGACGTTGTCGCGGACGGACAGCGGCCACTGCGCGAAGTTCTGCGGCACAACCAGCAGCTCGTGGACGCCATCGCCCTCGTCAGCGACGACGAGATCCGAGGCGCCATACACTTCGCCTTCGAGCGACTCAAGATCGTCCTCGAACCAAGCGGCGCAACCGCCCTGGCCGCCCTCCTCGCCGGACACATCGCCAACCACCCCCGGCGGATCGGCATCATCTCCTCCGGAGAAACATCAACACCCAGCGATTCACCGACATCATCAACGGCTGACAAACGCGGTCCCAGCACATGAGCCCCAGCGGCCGCCCCTGCCGCCGGGGTGACACTCCACCCGGTCAGCGGCAGAGGGCTGACTGCGCACCCACGTCCAGGTCAATGCCTACGCCTCCTGGAGCGCGGCAGAGGGGTTCGGCACCCACTGGAACGATCACTACGTGATCGTCGTACGGGTCGAGGACGCCAAGCGCCGGCGGCTCTTCGGGCAGGCCCGGCGCGCGCCGATGCACGGTCACCTTTGCCGGCGAGAGCACCGGCGTGCTCTCAGCGACAGCCACTCGTCTGGTACTAGCGGTGCCTGCGGGCGCGGGCGATGGAAGGTTGAGAGGTACTGGTCCGCGGTGCCGTCATCGACATGTCCGACACGGGCACTCCTTGGACGGTGGCCGCCACCTGGCGCCAGCAGACCGCCTGCGATGTGGACGTCGTCGCGTTCGCGGTCGACGCACAGGAACAGGTAGCGGGCGACGAGGACTTCGTCTTCTACGGCGCCCCCGAGCACCCAGACGGCACCATACGGCTCGCCACGGACGGCCCGACGGAACAGGCCGTCACCGCCGACCTGGAGCGCCTGCCCCTGGAGATCCACCGGGTCGATATCGCCGCCGCGATCGACGGCGCCGCGACCTTCTCCGACGTCGGAGCCATCGAGATCACCGCCAGCTGCGGGATCGGCGTGGCACCGACCGCCCGAGCCACCCTCGACGCCGCCACCACCGAGCGCACCATGATCCTCGCCGAGATCTACCGCAGGGGAGAGAGCTGGCGGCTGCGCGCCGTCGGCCAGGGCTACGACCATGGCCTGGCCGACTTTGCTCGCGGCTACGGCGTTGACGTCGCCGAATGACCGACGAGCTCCCAACCGGCCAGCTGCTGCTCCGGCTGGTCGTGACGCTCGTTTGACGCTCTGGGCACCCGAGGACCCATCCAAAAGAGCCATAAACTGGCACTGACCTGCGATTATGGCAGGTGCCTCCCGTGGTGATCTGTTTCCGATGACCCACCACGTGGAGTGCGTTGCCATCCTTGAACCTGTCGCTAAGGGCTCCTGTTCCGCACGGTCACCAGCGGGAACGGGAGCGGGCCGCCGCATCGTGTGGTGCGGCGGCCCGGCTCTTCCTGCCGTGTACGGGATCTGCTGGAGAGCGAGCGGGGACGGACCCGGTTCAGGAGTTCGCCGCCCGCAGCGTCCGCGCTGCCACCTCCAGCCCTTCCAGCTGCCCCAGCTCCATGTCCTCGTGCTCGATGTTCACTGCCATGCCGGGGTCGACCTTCCGCAGGGCGTCGAGGAAGCCCTGCCAGAACGCCTCGTCGTGCCCTCGCCCGACCGCGACGAAGTCCCAACTCGACTCGGCGGGCCAGGCGTTGAGCGTCCAGTGGCCGCCGAGTCCGAGCGGGTCCTCGGTGACCCGGGTGAAGCGGTCGTCGAGGACGCCGTTGACCCGGCAGCGTTCGTTGATCCGCGTGTCCTTGGCCGCCGCGTGAAAGACCAGCGGGCCCAGGTCCTCGATGGCAGCCACCGGGTCGATGCCCTGCCAGAAGAGGTGGCTGGGGTCCATCTCGGCCCCGATGTGCGTCGCGCCGACCCGCTCGACCAGCCGCTTCAGGGTCGCGGGGTTGAACACCAGGTTGTGCGGGTGCATCTCGATGCACACCTTCACACCGTGCTCGGCCGCCAGTGCCTCGATCTCACGCCAGAAGGGGACGGCGACGGTGTCCCACTGGTACTCCAGGGAGTCCAGGTAGGCGCTGTGCCATGGGTTGACGTTCCACGCGGGCGTGGCGCCGCCCGGCTCGGCGGCGGGCAGGCCCGACATGGTGACGACACGGCGTACGCCGAGCAGCCCCGCCACCTCGATGGCGCGCCGCAGGTCGGCCGCGTGCTTCGGGCCGGCCACGGGATCCGGGTCCAGCGGATTGCCGTTGACGTTGAGGCCCGTGAGCTCGACTCCCGTTTCGGAGAAGACCTTCAGGTAGTCCTCCGGCGCCAGCGCCCCCGACAGCAGCTCCTCCACCGGCAGATGCGGCGTGGCCAGGAAACCACCCGCGTTGATCTCGGCGCCGGTCAGGCCGAGGGACTTGATGACCTCCAGTGCCTCCCGCAGCGGACGGTCGTGCAGGATCGCCGTGTAGATGCCGAGCTTCATGCGGCCAGTTCCTTTCGCATACGGTCGAGCATGAACGCCGAGGACTCGCGGGCGCGTTCCTCCCAGGCGAAGACACACGCGGTGGCGATTCCGTCGAAGTTCATCTCGCGCAGGGTGCCGAAGAGGACGTCCCAGTCCACCTCGCCCTGGCCGATGTCGAGGTGCTGGTGGATGCGGGCGGTCGTGCCGGGCGGGTTGAGGATGTAGCGCAGGCCGCTGGATCCCTTGTGGTTGAAGGAGTCCGCGATGTGCAGGTGCTGGAGTTTGTCGCCCGCGTACCGCAGCATCGCCGCGATGTCCGCCGTGGGGTCCGAGCCCGAGAGGTGGAAGGAATGCGGGGCGCAGTAGAGGTAGTTCACCCAGGGCTTGTTGATCGCCCGGATCAGGTCGACCGCGGGGGTGTTCTCCTCGCAGAAGTCGTCCGGGTGCGCCTCCAGGTTGAGCGCGATGCCCTCCCGCTCGAAGATCGGCAGCAGCTCCTCCATCGAGCGCCAGAACGCGGCCTCGCTCTCGGCGGCCCGCTCGGGGCGTCCGTTGAACTCCGAGTTCATCAGCGGACATCCGAGGTCCGCGGTGATCTCGATCATCCGCTTCCAGTACCGTACGGCGGTCTGCCGCTCGGTCTCGTCGGGTGAAGACCACTTGTAGAGGGGGAGCACCGAGGACAGTTGCACGCCGTGCGTACGAAGCGAGTTCTTCAGCTCCGCCACGCGCTCGTCGTCCGCCCGCGGATGCAGGAAGAAGGGCATGAAGTCGTCACGCGGCGACAACTCGATGTACTCGTAGCCGAGTTCGGCGACGGTGCGCACCATGTCGTCGATGGGCAGCGCACGGAACATGTATGGGTCGATGGCGATCTTCACGCGGCACCTCCATAGAAGGCGGGACGGGGCTTCATGTCGACGGTGACGACCGGACCGCCGGACTCCAGGGACTGGACGGCGGCGTTGGTGATGACGGTCGCGGCGTAGCCGTCCCACGCGGACGGTCCGCTCGGCTCCTGGCCGGCCGCGATGCCCCCGATCCACTCGCGGAACTCGGTGTCGAAGGCGTCCACGAAGCGGCCCTGCCAGTCCTGCAGGACCGCAGAGCCACTCACCCCTTCGGTGCGCACGGCGACCGCGGCCGGGTCGGGCAGCCGGACCAGGCCCTTCTCGCCGACGGTCTCGCATTGGATGTCGTATCCGTACTGGCAGTTGACGAAGACCTCGAGGTCGATACGGACACCGCTCGCGGTCTCGAAGAGCATGATCTGCGGGTCGCGCAGGTGCTCGTGCCGGTGGGCGGTGGGGCGCGGGGTGATCACTTGCGCGGAGATGATCTCGTCGTCGAGCAGCCAGCGGAGGACGTCGATCTCGTGGACCGCGGTGTCCTGCGCGGCCATCCGGGAGGTGTACGACTCGGGGACGGTCGGGTTGCGGTGCGCACAGTGCACGATCAGCGGGGCGCCGATGTTCCCGGCGGCGATCACCTCCTTCATCTGCCGGTAGCCCGCGTCGTAGCGGCGCATGAAGCCGACCTGGACGAGGCGGCGCCCGTGTGCGCGCTCGGCCTCGACGATCCGCAGACAGTCCTCGGGCGTCGTCGCCAGGGGCTTCTCGCAGAACACCGGCTTCCCGGCGGCGATCGTGCCCAGGACGTGCTCGGCATGGGTCGGGCCCCAGGACGTGACCAGCACCGCGTCGACGTCGGCCGCGGCGATCAGGTCGGCGCCGGAGGCGTGCACCCGGGCGCCGACCCGGGCCGCCGCCTCCTCGGCACGCGCGGCGTCGATGTCCGTGACCGCGGTGACCTCGGCGCCGGTGACGGTGTCGGTGAGCCGGCGGATGTGTTCCTGGCCGATCCACCCGGCGCCGATGACCCCTACGCGCACAGTCATGGGTTTTCCTTTCTACGGCCCCCGGGCCGTCGTTGGCCCGGGGGCATGGGGGTGTTCAGGAGAAGCGGGCCTTGAGTTCCGTCTCGAGGTTCTCGAGGGTGCGACCGCGCGTCTCGGGGACGTAGAGCTTCACGAAGGTGACCGCCATGAGCCCGAGGGCGACGAAGACGAAGAACGTGCTGGACACGCCGACCGCGTCGACCAGTACCGGGAAGACGAGCCCGATGGTGAAGTTGGTGATCCACAGGGCGAAGGCCGCGATGCCGAGGCCGAAGCCGCGCATCTTCAGCGGGAAGATCTCGGACAGCATCAGCCAGGTCACCGGGGAGATCGCGCCCTGCTGGAAAGCGAGGAACATGACCGTCATGGCGAGCACGGCGTAGGCGCGGCCGTCCCCGGCGGGCAGGGTGAGAGAGAAGACGGCGATCATCAACTGAGCGACGATGGTGCCGAGCTGACCGACCATCAGCATCGGCCGCCGGTTCACCTTCCGCAGCAGATAGATACCGACAAAGGTCGCGAGCACGGAGATCACACCGTTGGCGATGTTCGCCGTGAGCGCGCTGTCGGCGGCGAATCCGGCGTCCGTAAGGATCTGGGTGCCGTAGTACATGATCGTGTTCACGCCGGTGATCTGCATGACGATCGCGATGCCGATGCCGATCCCGACCAGCTTGCGGACCCACGGGACCTTCAGGTCGGACCAGCCGCCGAGCTTCGCCTTCTCGTCCTCCACAGCGAGCGCGGTGACCTCGCGCATCTCCGCCTCGGCGCGCTGCTGCGAACGGACCTGCTTCAGCACGTCCAGCGCCTCGGAGTAGCGCGCCTTGGAGGCCAGCCAGCGCGGGCTCTCCGGCATCACCAGCATGCCGAACCAGAGCGCCACGGCGGGCAGCGTCGAGACGACCAGCATCCAGCGCCAGATCCCGTTGCCGTCCCCGCCGACATTGGCTATGACCGCGTTGAAGGTGAAGGCGGCCAGCTGGCCGGAGACGATCATCAACTCGTTGCGGGTGACCAGCCCGCCGCGGCGCTCCGCGGGGGAGATCTCCGCGAGATAGACCGGCACGGTCACCGAGGCGCCGCCGACCGCGAGGCCGAGCACGAAGCGCGCGACGACCATGAACGTGGTGTTGGGAGCCAGGGTGCAGGCCAGCGCCCCGATGAAGAAGAGCACGGCGAGCAGCAGGATGTTGCGGCGGCGCCCGCGGGCGTCGGAGAGCCTGCCGCCGAAGAGCGAGCCGAAAGCCGCGCCGAGCAACAGCGAACTGGTGACCATGCCCTCGGTGAAGGGGGTCAGGCCCAGGTCGTCGGTCATGTACGGCAACGCGCCGTTGATGACGCCCGTGTCGTAACCGAAAAGGAGTCCACCGAAGGTGGCGATCACGGTGATGACCCGCAGGCGCCGGGAAACCGCCGGCGGTGCGTCGTCGATCAGCGTGGAGGGTGGTGCGGTGCGTGCCTGTGTCGCGTCGTCCCTGACGTCCATGGCCGCCTCCTACCGGTTGTTGCTGGGGCGTCGGGTTCCGGAGAGGCCGCAGCCGGCCAGGTGCTCACGCGTGCGTACGGCGATGGGGAGCGGCACGTCGGGAGCGCACGGGTACAGGTCCTGCTCGACGATCACGAACAACTCGGCGTCGAGTGTGGCGAGTTCGACCACGACGTCGGCCGGGTTCGGCACACCGGCCGGGGGCGACACGCACACCCCGCGTTTGACGGCCTCGCCGAAGGAGAGATCCTCGGCGGCGACCTGGGCCAGGACCGTCGGGTCCATCTGCTTGATGTGCACGTAGCCGACGCGCTCGCCGTACCGCCGGATCAGGTCGAGGTTGTCCCCGCCGCCGTACGCGACATGCCCGGTGTCCAGGCAGAGATTGGTGTAGCGGGCGTCGGACTCGTTGAGCAGCCGCTCGATCTCCGGCTGCGTCTGGATGTGGCTGTCGGCGTGCGGATGCACGACCAGCCGTACGTCGTACTCTTCGAGGAGCAGCTTCCCGAGCCGGTCGGCGTTCTTGCCGAAGCCGGCCCACTGAGCAGCCGTCAGTTCGGGGGACTCCGTGAAGTCGCCGGTCTTCTCGTCCCGGTACATGGGCGGGATGAGGACGAGATGGTGGGCGCCCGCGGCGGCGGTCAGAGTGGCGACCTGCCGGACGTGGGCGAGCATCTCGTCCCAGGCCTCCGGGCGGTGCAGCGCGCCGAACGCGGTGCCGCCGGAGACCTTCAGGCCGCGGACTGCCAGCTCCTCGGCGAGGACGGCAGGGTCGGTGGGAAGGTATCCGTACGGTCCGAGCTCCAGCCACTCGTAGCCGGCCTGTGCCAGCTCGTCGAGGAAGCGGCTGTACGTGACCTGCTGTTCGTCCTCGGGGAACCAGATGCCCCAGGAGTCGGGGGCGGAGCCGAGACATAGGTTGCCCGCGACGGTGCGGAGCGGGGATGGCGCCGTTGCCATGATCCAAGTCCTTCGGGATGTCGGGATGGGGGACGGGGGTGTTTCCTGACGTGGGGGCTCTCTGCGGGGGGTGTGCGGGTTCAGCTGGAGGTGGGGAAGTTGAACCCGGCGCTCACCTGCTGTGCGGGCTGCGGCCAGCGCGTGGTGACGACCTTCGGCCGGGTGTAGAAGCGGATGCCCTCGGGGCCGTGGATGGGGGAGTCGCCGATGAGGGAGTCCTTCCAGCCGCCGAAGGAGTAGTACGACATCGGCACGGGCACCGGCACGTTGACGCCGATCATGCCGACCTTGACGTTGCGCTGGAAGCGGCGCGCGGCCTCGCCGGAGGCGGTGAACAGGGCGGTTCCATTGCCGTAGGGGTTGGAGTTGATCAGGGCGATCGCCTCGTCCAGGGTGTCGACGCGGACGACGGCGAGGACCGGACCGAACAGCTCCTCCTGGTAGGAGTCCATTTCGGTCGTGACGTGGTCGAGGAGGGAGGGGCCGGTGAAGAAGCCGTCGGCGCACTCGGGGTGGTCGTCGATTTTCAGGCCGCGTCCGTCGACGACGACGGTGGCACCCTGGGTGGCGGCGGTGCCGACGGCGTCCTCGACGCGCTCCTGGGCGGTCCTGGTGATCAGCGGGCCCATCTCGGTGCCGGGGGCGTCGCCGGGGCCGACCTTCACCTCGCGGGCCTTGCGCTCCAGCACCTCGACCAGACCGTCGGCCGCCGCTCCGACCGCGACGGCCACCGACACGGCCATGCAGCGCTCGCCCGCCGAACCGTAGGCGCCCGCCGTGATGTGGTTGGCGGCGAACTCCAGGTCGGCGTCGGGCAGGACGACGGCATGGTTCTTGGCGCCGCCGAGCGCCTGGACGCGCTTGCCCCGCGAAGTCGCGGTCTCATGCACGTACTTGGCGATCGGGGTCGACCCGACGAAGGAGACCGCCTCGATACCGGAGTGACCGAGGATCGCGTCGACCGCCTCCTTGCCGCCGTGGACGACATTGAACACGCCGTCGGGGAGGCCCGCCTTCTTGTACAGCTCGGCCACGAAGTTGGCGGCCGAGGGGTCGCGCTCGCTGGGCTTCAGGATGAAGGTGTTGCCGGTGGCGATGGCGATCGGGTGCATCCAAAGGGGCACCATGGCGGGGAAGTTGAAGGGCGTGATGCCCGCGACGACTCCCAGCGGCTGGCGGAAGTCGTGCACGTCCACCCCGCGCGACACCTGGTCCGAGAAGGACCCCTTCAGCACGTCGCCGAGGCCGCAGGCGAACTCCACGACCTCCCGGCCGCGGGTGATCTCGCCGCGCGCGTCGTCGACGGTCTTGCCGTGCTCGGCGGAGATGATCCGGCCCAGCTCCTCCTCGTGCTCGACGAGCAGCTGCCGGAAGGCGAACATCACCTGGGTGCGCTGGGTGAGCGACGACTCGGACCAGGTCTCGAAGGCCTGGGCGGCCGCCGCGACGGCGGCGTCCACGTCGGCGCGTGAGGCGAGTGCGACCTGCGCCTGTTCCTGACCGGTGGCCGGGTTGAACACGGGCGCCGTCTCCGGGCCGGCGCCGGGGGCGGGGGAGCCGTTGATCCAGTGCTGGATGGTCTTCACGTGGGGGTTCCTTGTCAGAGGTAGTGCCGCTGGGTGAGCTTGTGGGCGGCGTACGTCTCGTACGCGCCGCGGGTGGAGTCCAGAGCGGAGGCCTGGCTGACCGGCACGTCCCACCAGCCGTGCGCGGGCGGGTTCGGGCCGTACAGATCGGTCTCGACGTGCACGACGGTGGTGCGGTCGTTGGCCTTCGCTTTCTCCATCGCCGTACGGAACTCGTCCACGGAGGCGGCGTGCAGGACGTCCGCGCCGAGGGAGGAGGCGTTGGCGGCGAGGTCGACGGGCAGGACGTCACCGTCGATGAGGCCCGAATCGCCATTGCGGAAGCGGTACTTGGTGCCGAACCGCTGCGAGCCGAGCGACTCGGACAGTGCACCGATGGAGGCGAAGCCGTGATTCTGGACGAGGACGATGATGACCTTCAGGCCTTCGGAGACCATGGTCACGATTTCCTGAGCCATCATCAGATACGAGCCGTCGCCGACGAGTACGACGACCTCGCGGGACGGATCGGCCAACTTGACGCCGACGCCGGCGGCGATCTCGTATCCCATGCAGGAGTACGCGTACTCGACGTGGTAGGCCTTCGGGTCCCGCGCCCGCCACAGCTGCTGCAGGTCGCCGGGCATGGAGCCGGCGGCGTTGATGACGACGTCACGGTCGCCGAGGACGTCGTTGAGGGCGCCGAGGATCTGGGTCTGGGCGGGGAGCTCGCCGGTGTTGCGGTCCGAGGCGAAGCACTTGTCCTCGATCTCCCGTGTCCGGGCGATGAGTTGACGGATGCGGTCGCGGTACCCCTGATCCACCTCCCAGTCCGTCAACGCCCCCGCGAGTGCTTCGATGCCGAGTCGGGCGTCGGCGACCAGCGGCTCTGCCGAGTGCTTCACGGCGTCCAGGCGGGCCACGTTGAGGTTGACGAACGTGACGTCCGGGTTGCCGAACACCGTGTGGCTCGCGGTGGTGAAGTCGGAGTACCGGGTGCCGATGCCGAGGACGACGTCAGCGTCCTTCGCCAGCTCGTTGGCTGCGTACGAGCCGGTCGAGCCGATGCCGCCGACCGCGCAGGGTTGGTCCCAGGACACCGCGCCCTTGCCGGCGTGCGTGTCGGCGACGGGGATGCCGGTGGCCTCGGCGAAGGCCCGCAGCTGGATCTCCGCTCCGGAGTAGACGGCTCCGCCGCCGGCGACGACGAGTGGCTTCCTGGCCGTACGCAGGAGAGCTGCGGCCCGCTGGATCGCCTGGGGTTCCGGCACCGGGCGGCCGATGTGCCAGACCCGGCGCCGGAAGAACGCGACCGGCCAGTCGTACGCCTCGGCCTGGACGTCCTGCGGCAGCGCGAGGGTGACGGCGCCGGTCTCGACCGGGTCGGTCAGCACCCGCATGGCGGCCAGCGCGGCCGGGATCAGCTGCTCGGGGCGCGAGATCCGGTCGAAGTACTTGGATACGGCCCGGAAGGTGTCGTTGACCGTGACGTCCCCGCCGCGGGTGTCCTCCAGCTGCTGCAACACCGGGTCGGCGGCGCGGGTGGCGAACATGTCGCTGGGCAGCAGGAGCACCGGCAGCCGGTTGGTGGTGGCCAGCGCCGCACCCGTGATCATGTTCGTCGAGCCGGGTCCGGTGGACGCCGTACAGGCAAAGGCCGCCAGCCGGTCACGCATCTTCGCGTACGCCACCGCAGCGTGCACCATGCCCTGCTCGTTGCGGGCCAAGTAGTAGGGGAGATCCGCCTCTTGGGTGACGGCGGCCTGGAGCAGCGCCTGCCCGATCCCGGCGACGTTGCCGTGCCCGAAGATGCCCCACGCGCCGGGGATCAGCCGCTGCTCCTGGCCGTCGCGTTCGCTGTACTGGTTGGCCAGGAAGCGGACGAGCGCCTGGGCGGTGGTGAGCCTGATCGTTTCCATCACTCGGTCTCCTTGGCGCCGAACGGCAGCCGGGGGTCGGTCTCCTGGGACTCCCAGGTGCCGCGGACCCAGCCGTGCGCGGGGTCGTCGCAGATCAGCCAGGCGCGGTCCTGGCCGGGACCCGCCATGACGTTGAGGTAGTAGAGGTCGTAGCCGGGCGCGGCGATCGAGGGGCCGTGCCAGCCGTGCGGGATCAGGACGGTGTCGCCGGAACGGACCTCGGCGAGCACGTCGATCGGGCGCTCCTGGCTGCCGTAGACCCGCTGGTAGCCGAAGCCGCCCTCGCCCGCGACCTCGAAGTAGTAGATCTCCTCCAGCTCGGACTCCACGCCCGGGCGCGCCTTGTCGTGCTTGTGCGGCGGGTACGAGGACCAGTTGCCGCCGGGCGTGAGCACCTCGCACACCAGCAGCTGTTCGGCCTCGAACGTGCCGGGCAGGCAGTAGTTGTTGACCTGCCGGGAACAGGCGCCGGCGCCGCGCAGCTCCACCGGAATGTCCTCCTTGCGCCCGTACCGAGCGCGGAGGCCGCCGCGCTCGGTACGGGCGGAGGGCAGCGCATACGTCCCGCCGCACGCGCTGCTGATGAGGGCCTCCGACGCGCGCGGCAGGTACGCGAAGTCGGTGACCGAGGTGAACACCCCTGTTCGGCCGTCGAGTTCGAAGGTCTGCCCGTCGACGGTGACGGTGCAGCCGCCCGTCAGTGGCAGGACCAGGAACTCGGACTCCCCGGTCGGCAGGGGGTGCGTCTGGCCCGGCTCCAGGGTGAGGATCCTGAGGCCGGAGCAACCCCAGTCCGCCGACTCGGGCGTGACCAGGAGGTCGTAGGGGCCCTCGGCCGAAGTCCCCTTGGGTAGGTGGTACTTGCTCCCATTGCTCACAGCAGGCTCACCGCCCGGTCCACGGCGCCGGCGACGTCGCCGGTGGAGGGGTAGAGGAGGGAGCGGCCGACGACCAGACCCTGTGCGGTGGGGAGTTTGAGGGCCTTGCCCCAGGAGGCGAAGGCCGCTTCGGGGTCCTTGACCTCACCGCCGAGCAGCAGCGCGGGCAGCGTCGAGGAGGCGAGGACCCGTTCCATGTCGTCGACGACCGGCAGCTTCAGCCAGGTGTAGGCGGTGCGCCGGCCGAGCCCTGCGGCGATGGTGATCGACTTGATGACGGCGTCGGGGGAGAGGTCGTTGCGAATCCTCCCGTCCTGCCAGGTGGAGAGGAACGGCTCGACCATCGCGATGAGTTGACGGTCATTCAGCTCGTCGACCGCGTGCGCGGTGTTCTCCAGGACCGACGGGGTCGCCGGGTCGTCGAGCGCGATCCGCGTGAGCATCTTGCCGCCGTCGAAGCGCATCGCGGCGATCGTCTCGGCGTCGTATCCGGTGAACCGGTCGTCGATCTCGAAGACCGAACCCGCCAGCCCGGCCCGGTTCATGGAGCCGAAGACGCTCTTGCGGTCCAGGACGCCGAGCAGCAGCAGGTCTTCGAGGATGTCGGCGGTGCCGAGGACGCCGGTGACGCCGGGTCGTTCCAGGGCTGTGCACATGCGGTCGAGCAGTTCGAAGCGGTCGGCCATGGCGGACGGGGCGCCACCCACCGCGTTGGCGCCGCGCGCCGGGTGGTCGGCGGCGATGATCATCGCCTTGCCGTGCTCACCGAGAGGTGACGAAGCTCTGACGCGCCGGGCGGCCGCCGCGGCGATGGCACCCGGGTCCTTGACCCTGGCGTCCACGATCCGGCTCACCTTCTCAGACCGCACTGCTCACCTCTCGCAGCTTGTTGTCGACCTCGGCCTCGGTGGGCATGGCGTCGGAGCACGCGAGGCGGCCCGCGACCAGGGCGCCCGCCGCGTTCGCGAAGGACACCGCGCGTGCGGTGTCCCAGCCGGACAGCAGGCCGTGGCAGAGCGCGCCGCCGAAAGCATCACCGGCGCCGAGCCCGTTGACGACGTCGACCGGGACGGGCGGGGTCTCGCAGACGCCGCCGTCGCGGTCCATGGCCAGGACGCCCTTGGGGCCCTGCTTCACGACGGCCAGTTCTACACCGGCGCCGAGAAGTGCCTTGGCGGCGGCGTACGGCTCACGCTCCCCGGTGGCCACCTCGCACTCGTCGAGGTTGCCGACGGCCACGGTGGTGTGCCGGAGAGCCTCCGCGTAGTACGCACGCGCCTCGGCGGTGTCCTGCCAGAACATGGGCCGCCAGTCGAGGTCGAAGACGGTGGTCCCGGACTTGGCCCGGTGCGCCAGGGCCGCGAGTGTGGCGGAGCGGCTCGGCTCCTCGCTCAGGCCGGTGCCGGTGATCCAGAAGATCTTGGCCTGGCGCACGGCGTCGAGGTCCGTTTCGTCCGGGCGTAGGTCCAGGTCAGGAGCTTTGGGCAGCCGGTAGAAGTACAGCGGGAAGTCGTCCGGCGGGAAGATCTCGCAGAACGTCACCGGGGTCGGCGCGATGTCCGACGTCCCGACGAAGCGACTGTCTACGCCGTAGCTCTCGAGGGCCTTGCGCACGAAGTCGCCGAACGGGTCCCGGCCCGTCTTGGTGATCACGGCGGCGCTGCGTCCGTGCCGCGCGGCGGCCACGGCGACATTGGTGGGGCTGCCGCCCAGGTACTTCCCGAACGAGGTGACGTCCGCAAGCCCCACGCCTGTCTGGAGCGGGTATACGTCCACGCCTACTCGGCCCATGGTCAGCACTTCGAACGACATCACGCTGGTTGTCCCTTCGCTCCGGAGATCCCGGGCTGACGAGTTGTGACTGCCGCGCTCTACTAGCGCGCTCTAGTGCGAGTACGATGGCCTCTGTCCAAATGTCATGTCAATAGGTTGTTGCCGCGAGATTTCGTGAGCGGCTGACGGGGTGGGGAGCGCGGGAGGATGGGTTCACAGGTGGACGGGTCGGGGAAGCAGCGCCCCACCATGGCGGATGTGGCCACACGGGCCGGGGTGTCCCGGGCGCTGGTCTCGATCGTCTTCCGCAACCAACCGGGAGCGAGTCAGGACACCCGCGAGCGAGTGCTGCGCGTCGCCGACGAGATCGGCTACCGCCCCGACAGCGCGGCCCGGCTCCTTGCTCGCGGCCGTAGCCGCACGCTCGGTGTGATGCTGACCGTCCACCAGTCGTTCCAGGCGGACCTCGTCGAAGGCATCTACCCGGAGGCCGAACGCCTCGGTTATGAGGTCCTGCTCTCCGCCAACGCTCCGGGCCGCAACGAGGCCAAGGCGATCGAGGCCCTGCTCAGCCACCGCTGCGGCGCGTTGATCCTGCTGGGACCGGGGTCCGACGCAGCCGACCTGGACGCTCTCGGGCACCGCACGGTCGCCGTCTCGGTCGGCCGCCGGGTGCCGGGCGCCCACCTCGACAGCGTCCACACGGCCGAGAGCAAGGGCGTACGACAGGCCATGGACCATCTGATCGAACTGGGCCACCGGCGGATCGTGCACATCGACGGCGGCCGTCAGTCCGGCTCGGTGGAACGCCGCCGCGCTTACCGCGCCGCGATGCGCCACCACGGCCTCGCTGAAGAAATCCGGGTGATTCCGGGCGCCCACGACGAGGACGCGGGCATCGACGCGGGCCGACTGCTGGTCGCGGAGCGCGACCGCGGGCAGCCCCTACCGACAGCGGTCCTCGCGGGCAACGACCGTTGTGCGACGGGCCTGTTGATGGCGCTCACGCGCGCGGGCGTCGACGTTCCGGGCGAGGTGTCGGTCGTCGGCTACGACGACAGCCACCTTTCCCACCTGATGCCGCTCGGCCTGACGACGGTCCGTCAGGATGCCCTGCTCATGGCGGAGTACGCGGTGCGATTCGCCGTGGAGCGGCTGGAGAACGGGGAGTTGGAACTCAGGGAGGCGGTACTGGATCCGAAGCTGGTGGTACGGGGGACCAGCGGCCCGCCTCGCGAAGGGCGAGAGGTGTAGGACGGGTCCGCCCTGGATCGGGGCTTCTCACACCGGCTTCACTTCGTCGCTCTCCCCGCGCGCATGGCCCGTGCCGGCAACCCGCGTGGCACCACAGCGATGTGGATCCACGATCACCTCGACGGACTGGGGCGTGATGAGGACTTCGCCTCCTGGTGTCCCCGCGATGGCCGTCCGGGGCTCTCGCCTGCCGGGCTGACCATCGCCGATGGAGGTGGCTGCGGCGTCGCGGACCAGGGCCACTGCTTCCTTGAGCTGGTGGGTGAGGCAACGGCCGTCATGACGCCGCATCCGAGTTGGCCCCGTCGCCCAGGCGGATCATCGTGCGACGGCCGGACAAACACGGAGTGCGTCTGCGTCAGGGGGCAGGTGACCGTGCCGGTGCGATTCCGTACTGGCACGGTGGCGCCCGCGACGAAGTCTCTACGCGCTTGTAGGTGCAGCCTGTTGTACGACCTCGAAGGACCACAGTGTGGACCCGCTCGCTGCCGGCTTGGGGCGCTCGCTGCTCTCCGCGTCACCGCTCTGGTGGGCCGCCTTCATGGGGCCCTCCATCCAGGCTTGGAAGGACTCCTCGTCACGCCACCGCGTGTAGACGAGGTAGCTGTCGGTGCCCTCGACGGGGCGGAGGAGTTCGAACCACTCGAATCCGTCGGAGTTCTCCACGGCATGGGCACGGGAGGCGAAGCGCTTCTCCAGCGTCTCCCGCTGCTCGGTGGGGACGGTCAGTACGTTGATTTTGACGACGCTCATGTCCCCATCCTGCCGTACGGCGGTCGCCAGGCGAGGAGCGGCTCGTACAGGTGTGTCTCCGCTGGGCACCGCCCGGCCACGTGAGCGCCGCGAATGCCGCCGGCAAGGGCGTGCAGGCGGCGTCCGGGTCGAGGTCGGTGATGTCCAGGCAGAGGAAGGGCGGACAGGGCTCATCGCCGTGCGCGCCCAGCAGGGCGTAGGCGTCGGCGGCGTGCAGGCCCTGGTCCAGATCGCCATCGCCGCGATGGTCCCGCCCCGCGAACGCGGCCGGTACAGCGGCTACCTCAGCAGCGTCACGGCTCTGTCCACCATCGGCGGACCGCTGCTCGGCGGTTTCATCGTCGACACCTCATGGCTGGGCTCGCGGTGGTGCTTCCTCATCAGCCTCCCGGTCCTCCGACGCGACAACGTGAAGATCGACTACCTGGGCGCAACTCTGATCGCCCCGGGCGTCAGCCTGGTGCTCATCTGGATCTCGTTCGCCGACAGTTCGTTCGGCTGGGCGGCCCTCCGGTTCATGGCGCCGTTCGTGGAGCCGACGTGCTGCGGCGGACCACGAGGCGAGGTGTCATCGTCGTCTGCATGGCGCGGTCGCGGTGACCCTCGACCCGCTCGATGAGCATCTTCGCGGCGGTGGCCCCCATGGTGTGGCCGGCCTGGTCGACGCTGGTGAGCTGTACGGGCGTCAGTGCGGCGAGGGCGGTGTTGTTGTAGCCGGCGAGGGACAGGTCGTCCGGCACGGTCAGGCCCAGTTCGTGTGCCGCGCGGTAGACGCCGAGAGCGGCGACGTCCGCGCCGGTCATGATGGCCGTGGGCGGCTCAGGGCTGGCCAGCAGCCGCATCCCTGCTTTGTAACCGCCGTCGTCGGAGTAGGCGGCGTGGAAGACGTGTGCCCGGTCCCCCAGGCCATGGCGTTCCATCGCCTCCAGATATCCCTCGGTCAGCACGATTTCGGGGGTGCGCTTCCACAGGCTCGACTTGGTTCCGGGCGACGCCACCAGGGCGATCCCGTGGTGGCCGAGGGACACGAGGTGGTCCACGACGAGCCCCGCTCCGACGCCGTCCGCGTCCACGACCGAGTCGTGGACGTCGGCGTTGTCGTGGTGGCCGATGACGACTGTGGGTGTGGTGGAGGCCATGGCGAGTACTTCGCTGCGCGGTGTGCCGGGGGCGATCAGGATCAGGCCGTCCATCTGGCGGTCCGCCATCGCGCGAATGGTTCTGGCCTGGTTGTCCGCACCGAATCCGGCCGCCCCGATCAGCACGGTGTACTCGCTGTCGTGCAACTGGTCGCGGATGCCCTCGAGGATGTCGGCGAAGAAGGTGTTGCGGATGTTGTCCAGCAGCACACCGATCGTGTAGGTGCGACCGCGCATGCCACGGGCGGCGGCGTGCGGCCGGTAGTCCAGTTCGGCCATGGCGGCCCGGACCCGCTCCTGCATCGCGGCGCTCACCCCGTAGGCGTTGCGCAGCACTCTGGAGACCACGGCGGTGGACACGCCGGCGTGCTGAGCCACATCCGTGATCGTCACGCGCTTCTTCTGCTTCGGCGCCGATCCCATGCCTGGCAACCCCCGAGTCTTCAGTGATCTATACAACGTTCTCCATGATGGCATGCGCAAGCCGCTGGCCTGGAACTTTTTTCTACGAGGTTACGGGCTTATGTCTTGACGCAACAGTGGGTGGAGTGCAATCTAGTCCCCACTTCGGATAGAGAACGTTATCTAAAACGTCTCCCGTTCGGGCCCTCGGCCCTGGACCTTGCCACCCCGTACCTGAAGCTTCACTGCCGAGAGGGAGCCAGCTGTGATCGTTGATTCGTCCCGTGCCTCAAGAGCACGGATCACCGGCCTGACCGCGAGCGCCGCCGCCGTGGTGGTGTTCGTCTCCGCATGTGGCGGCACGGGTGGGGGCTCCGCTTCGTCGCCCAAGAACTTCAGCTATCTCACGAACGTCGAGAACGCCACGGTGAAGACGGCCCTGGGCACGTTGTCGAAGGGCGCGTGCGCAGCGGAGAACAAGGCGCTGCCGCTGAAGGTGGACACCGTCCCGCAGACGAGCCTGGACCAGAAGCTGCAACTGCTGGCCGGCCAGAACGCCCTGCCGGTGCAGTTCGCGGCGGGGAACGCCCCGGCTCTGACCGATCAGCTCTACAAGTCAGGCAAGATCGCCGACCTGGAGAAGAAGCTGACGGATCTGGGCGTCTACGACCAGATCGAGCCCTCCGCCGTCTCCACCATCAAGGCGCTCTACGACGGCAAGCTCGAGGTGCTGCCGTACGAGTACAACATCGAGGGGATCTTCTACAACAAAAAGATCTTCAGCGACAACGGGCTGTCGGTGCCCGCCACCTGGGACGAGCTGGTGTCCGCCGCGGCCAAGCTGGAGTCGAAGGGCATCCAGCCGTTCTCCGCCTCCGGTCAGCAGGGCTGGCCGATCACCCGGCTGGTCAGCGGCTACCTGTACCGCAGCCTGGGCCCGGACGCGCTGAGGGACGTCGCCGACGGCAAGGCCAAGCTGACCGACCCGGCCTACGTCAAGGCGGCCCAGGAGGTCGCGGACCTGGGTAAGAAGGGCTACTTCGGCAAGGGCGTCGGGTCGATCGACTACGACACGTCGTTCAACACGTTTCTGACCGGCAAGGCCGCCATGTTGTACATGGGCAGCTGGGCCCTGATGAACATCGCCGACCCCGAGCAGGACAAGATCGGCGCCGAGAACGTCGGCTTCATGCCGTTCCCCGCGGTCGCCGGCGGCAAGGGATCCATCGACCAGTACCCGTCCAACGTCGGTCTGGCGATGACCTTGGGCGACAGGACCTTCGACAGCAAGGTCGGCAACTGGGTGAAGTGCATCGGCACGAACTACGGCAGCACGGCGCTGAAGGACCAGGGCTCCATCTCGGGGTTCAAGGCCAACACGCCCGTCAAGGACCCCAATGAGCTGACCGCGCAGGTCCGCAAGACCATCGGGGACTCGAAGCAGAACGTGCTGTGGTTCGAGGCCCTGTTCAGCACCAAGGCAACGACCGTGAGTCAGACCAATGCGGCGAGCCTGCTGAGCGGCAGCATGAGCGCGGCGAACTTCATGCAGACCGTGCAGGACGCGCTGTCCAGTCCGTGAGGTCCGGCGCTGCCGGCTCAGGAGCACCAGACGCACCGCTCCTGACCCGCCGCCTCACCCGACAGGCTCGGCTTCCCAAAGAAGTGGACACCACTCATGCACCGCGTACTCGGTGACCGCAGGGCCATCGCGATCCTGGTAGGTCCCGCCCTCCTCGTCTACTCCCTCATCATGCTGATCCCGATGGTGTGGTCACTGGGCTACTCCTTCACCAAGGGCAACACCATCGACGGCTTCACCGGCAACGGCGTCGCCAACTTCACCCGCCTTTTCGACGACCCGGCCGTCGGCGACGCGCTCTGGTTCACGCTCAAGTACGCCGTCGTCGTGACCATCGGACAGGTTCTCGCCGGCTACCTCCTCGCTCTGCTGTACGTCTTCTTCCTCAAGCGTGCCTCCGCGCTCGTGCGCACGCTGGCGTTCTTCCCGGTCGTCCTGCCGACCGTGGCCGTCGGCCTGCTCTTCCAGAAGCTCTTCCAGGTCGCCCCGCAGACCGGCCCCGTCAACTCGCTGCTCAACGCCGTCGGCCTGGAGTCCATCGACTGGTTCGGCACGGCCGGACACGCCTTCTGGGTCCTGGTCGTCATGGACATCTGGCGGTCGATGGGCTTCTACGCCGTCCTTCTCTTCGCGGGCCTGGTCGACATCCCCGAGGAGGTGCTGGAGTCGGCCCGCCTGGACGGGGCCTCGGGGCTTCGGCTGGTGCGCCACATCGTGATGCCGCTGTCGTTCCCGGTGCTGATGTCGTCCCTGATCTTCAGTATCAACGGAACGCTGAAGGTCTTCGACTCCATAGTCGCCCTGACCAACGGCGGCCCCGGCAGCGGCACCACCCCGCTGACCCTCTACATGTTCCAGACGTCGTTCACGTACAGCGACTACGGCTACGGAAGCACCATCGCCCTGCTGCTGACCGTGGTGTGTCTGCTGGTGACCCTGGTCGTCTTCCGCATCTCGCGGCGCGACCTCACGAAGGGCTGAAGCCATGCCAGTCGACTTGCCCCTCAAGAGCGCGGCGGCCCGCGGCGGAGGCCACGGGCCCGTGGGGACCGGCACCCGGCCGAGGCGTCGCCGCCCGGGACGGATCTGGGTGAAGGTCGTCACCGGCCTGCTGCTCGTCGTCGAGATCTACCCCCTGCTGTGGATGTTCCTGACCTCGCTCAAGTCCAACAGCGACTACCTGAACAACTCCACCTGGAGCCTGCCGACGACGTGGGAGTGGGGCAACTACAGCGAGGCCTGGAGCACCGGCCACATAGGCCTGTACGTCCGTAACAGCCTGCTGGCCGTCGTCCCTTCCCTCGCGCTGATCCTCCTGCTCGGCACCGCGGCCGGATTCGCCCTGCAGATCATGGTCTGGAAGGGCCGCAGCCTCACTCTCCTCATCTTCCTCGCGGGCATCATGGTGCCCTCCCAGATGATCCTGCTGCCCCTGTTCACGGTCTACTTCCAGGCCGGGCTGTCCGGCACCCTGTGGCCGCTGATCCTCACCTACACCGGCACCGGCCTGCCGCTCACGGTGTTCATGATGGCCACGTACTACAAGACGGTGCCCCGGGAGCTGTTCGAGGCGGCCACCATCGACGGCGCCGGCATCCTGCGCGCCTTCTGGACCATCAGCATCCCCATGGTCCGCAACGCCATCCTGACCGTCGGCCTGGTGCAGTTCTTCTTCATCTGGAACGACCTGCTGATCGCGCTGACCTTCACCAACAACCAGGACCTGCGCACCATCCAGGTCGGCCTGCTCAACTTCACCGGTGATTTCGGTGCCACCCAGTACGGACCGCTGTTCGCGGCCATCTGCATCAACATCTTCGGCACGCTCGTGATCTACCTGTTCCTGAACCAGAAGGTCATGAAGGGCCTGACCGGAGGGGCCGTCAAGGGCTGAACCCCGCACAACTCCCCGCACCCTGCCGGTCGTTGCACCGCCCACATCACGGAAGGTCCCCCCATTGATGTCCCTTCAGCCTGCCCCGGTGTCGTTCGAGCACCTGCCCGACAGTCTCGGTATCGGCGTCGCCGAACCGCGCCTGTCGTGGTCGCTGCCGTCCGGCGCGGGTGCTCAGGACGGGTACGAGATCGAGCTCGACCGCGGTGGCCGAGTCCACCGCACGGGTCATATCGACGGCGTCGACCAGGTCTTCGTCCCGTGGCCCGGCGAGCCCCTCGCCTCCCGCGAACGTGTCACTGTCCGGGTGCGGGTGTGGACAGGGCCCGGGGAGCCGTCCGAGTGGAGCCCGCCCAGCGTCGTGGAGGCCGGCCTGCTGGAGCCGGCCGACTGGTCGGCCGTCCCGGTCGGAGCCCCCTGGTCCGAGAATCCGGACAGCGACCGGCGCCCGGCCCGCGTCCGCAAGGACTTCACCCTCGTACGACCCGTCGCGCGCGCCCGCCTCTACATCACCGCGCACGGCCTGTACGAGGCGGAGATCAACGGCCGCCGGGTCGGCGACGACGCGCTGTCCCCCGGCTGGACCGTCTACGGTCATCGCCTGCGCTACTACACCTACGACGTGACCGACCACCTCACCGAGGGCACCAACACCCTCGGCGCCTGGCTCGGCGACGGCTGGTACCGCGGCCTCCTCGGCTTTGACGGCGGCACCCGCAACATCTACGGCACCGACCAGTCCCTCATCGCCCAACTCGAAGTCACCCACGACGACGGCACCAGCACCGTCATCGCCACCGACAGGTCGTGGACCGCCGCCTTCGGGCCGATCCTCACCAGCGGTCTGTACGAGGGCGAGACCTTCGACGCCCGCCCCGACGACCCCGACTGGGCGACCCCGCAAGGAATATGGGACGGCACTCCCGTCGCCGTGGGAAGCCGCGACCCCCGCACCCTCGTGGCCCCGCAGGGACCTCCGGTGCGCTGCACCCAGGAGGTCGCCCCGGTCACGGTCACCCGCAAGGACGACGGCCGCCACCTGCTCGACTTCGGGCAGAACCTCGTCGGCCGACTGCGCATCACCGTCGACGGGCCGGCGGGCACGACCATCACCCTGCGCCACGCGGAAGTCCTGGAGAACGGCGAACTGGCCACGCGCCCGCTGCGCGGAGCCCAGGCCACGGACACGTACATCCTCGCCGGCGACGGCCCCCGTACCTGGCAGCCACGGTTCACCCTGCACGGCTTCCGCCATGCCGAGATCACCGGCTGGCCCGGCGACCTTCCCGAGGGCGCCGTCACCGCGCTGGTCCACCACACCGACATGCGCCGCACCGGCTGGTTCGAGTGCAGCGACGACCTGGTCAACCGCCTGCACGAGAACGTCGTATGGAGCATGCGCGGCAACTTCGTCGACATCCCCACCGACTGCCCGGCCCGCGACGAACGCCTGGGCTGGACCGGCGACCTGCAGGTCTTCGCGCCCACCGCGAGCTTCCTCTACGACTGCGCGGGCATGCTCGACTCCTGGCTCGCCGACGTGGCGGTCGAACAACTCCCCGACGGGACCGTGCCCTGGTACGTGCCGGTCATCCCCGGCGGCCCGCAGTGGACGCCCATCAAGCCGGGCGCCGCCTGGGGCGACGTCGCCGCTCTCACTCCCTGGGTGCTCTACCAGCGCTTCGGCGACCTCGAACTGCTCCGCCGGCACTTCGCCACCGGCCGCGCCTGGGTCGACCTGATAGAGCGGCTCGCCGGACCCGGCCGCCTGTGGCACACCGGCTACCAGCTGGGGGACTGGCTCGACCCCAGCGCCCCGCCGGACGACCCGGCCGCCACCCGCACCGACCGCTACCTCGTAGCCACCGGCTACTTCGCCTGGTCCGCCCGCCACCTCGCCCGGTCGGCAAGGGAGTTGGGCGACACGGAAGCGGCGCAGCGGTACGGCACGCTGGCCGACGAGGTCGCCCAGGCGTTCCGCGGCCGCTACGTACTGCCGTCGGGCCTCATGACCAGTGACAGCCCCACCGCGTACTGCGTCGCCCTGGCCTTCGGTCTGCTCGACGATCCCGCGCAGCGCCAGTACGCCGGTGACCGTCTCGCCGGCCTGGTCCTGGAGGACGACGCCCGCATCGCGACCGGCTTCGTGGGTACGCCGCTGATCTGCGACGCGCTCACCGACACCGGCCACCTCGACGTCGCCTACCGGCTGCTCACGCAGACCGAGTGCCCGTCGTGGCTCTACCCGGTCACCCAGGGGGCGACGACCATCTGGGAGCGCTGGGACAGCCTGCGCCCCGACGGCACCCTCAACCCCGGCGGGATGACCTCCTTCAACCACTACGCCCTCGGCGCCGTCGCCGACTGGCTGCACCGCGTCGTAGGCGGCCTGTCCGCCTCCTCGCCCGGCTACCGCACCATCGCCTTCCGGCCTCGCCCCGGGGGCGGCATCACCTGGGCCAACACCCGCCACGAGACCCCGTACGGCACAGCGGCCCTGTCCTGGGAACTGACCGCGGCCGGCATGACCGCCCGCGTCACGGTGCCCGAGGGATGCCGGGGGACGGTGGAACTCCCCGGCCGCGAGCCACTGGACGTGGGTCCCGGCGACCATGTCGTCGACACCGGCGGCCTTCGTCAGGACGCCGCCTGAAGACCCGGTGCCGGGCCGACCTGACACGGCTCGGCACCGTTCCAGCCCCACTGCTGAACCACACCGCAGTACCGCCCGAGCACCAGCACCTCCCCTGAGCACCTTCACCTCCCGTCCGAAGGAGCACGGAAGTAATGAATCGTTTCAGAGGTATGACCCGCCGTCAGGTCGTGACCGCCGCAGTGCTGGGTACCGCCGGCGCCATGGCCACCGGGACCCCCGCCTTCGGAGCCGCACGGACCGAGCGGACCGCCCAACCGTGGCGGGACACCGCCAAGTCGCCGGACTGGCGCACCGATTCCCTGCTGTCGGCGCTGACCCACGACGAGAAGGTCATCCTCGTCACCGCCGTGGAAGTCGCCGACACCAAACCCCTTGAGCACCTGGGCATCCCGGCGATGACGCGCGTGGACGCCTCGGACGGCCTGCGCGGCGACACGGGCGTGACCGCCTTCCCCGCACCGAACGCACTGGCCGCGACCTTCGACACCGCGCTCGCGGAGGAATACGGGCGGGCGATCGGCGCCGAGGCTCGCGCCAAAGGCTGGAACGTCCTGCTCGGTCCGACCCTCGACATCGACCGCGACCCCCGCCACGGCCGTGAGGCGGAGTCGTACGGCGAAGACCCCCTCGTCAACGGTGCGATGGGCGCCGCTGTGGCGAAGGGCTTCCAGAAGAACCACGTCATCGCCCAGCTCAAGCACTTCACCGTGTACAACCAGGAGGACGGCCGCAACTCCCTGGATGTCAGGGTCTGCGAGCGGGCGCTGCGCGAGGTCTACTACCCGGCCTTCGAGCAGGCGATCCGTGAGGGCGGCGCGCTCTCGGTCATGGGCTCGTATCCCAAGGTCAACGGCGTCTACGCCTGCGAGAACGAGCACATCATCACCGCGCTGAAGAAGGATCTCGGCCTCAAGGGCTACCTGGGCACCGACTATTTCCCGTCGGGTGACCGGGTGGAGGAGTTCAAGGCAGGTGTCGATTCCGGTGCGCTTGTTCCGGATACTCCGAAGGAGGCCTTCTCCGACGGCCGTATCCCCGAGGAGCGCACCCACGACGCGGCCCGCCGCATCCTGTACGCGCTCTTTGCCTCCGGCGCCTTCGATCATCCGCTGCCCGCACCGGCCGACGTCGTGACCACGCCCGAGCATCAGGCGCTGGCCCGCGTGGCGGGGGAGCAGGCCACCGTGCTGCTCAAGAACCGCGGCGGCATCCTCCCGCTGTCCAGGCGGAAGACCGTCGCCGTGATCGGCCCCGCCGGCAAGGATGCCATCACGGGTGTCGAGGGCTCCTCCTACGTCGCCCCCGGCGACTTCACCACGGCCGTGGACGCGATCAAGGCCAGGACCCGTGCCGACCGCGTACTCGTCGCGCAGGGGTCGTACGGCGACGTGGCGCTGCCGGTCATCCCTGAAGCGGTCTTCACCACCCCCGACGGGCAGCCGGGGCTGCACGCCGAGTTCTTCGCGGGCGAAGCCTTCGGAGGAGACCCGATCGCTACCACGACCACCCCGAACGTCGACTTCCGCGACGGTAACCCGGTTGACGGCCTGCCGGCCCAGTGGTCGGCCCGCTGGACTGGCACCTTGACCCCGCCCACCACCGGCCTGGTGCGCTTCTCGACGCTGCTGTCCGGCGCGGCGAGGCTCGTCGTCGACGGGGCGACGGTCTTCGACGGGTCCCGCGCACTCTGGGACTTTTTCTTCGCACCGCAGGAGTACACCCTCGGGGGCGTCACCCGCCTCACGGCCGGCACGCCCGTCGAGATCACCGTGGAGTACTCCACGAAGGACGTCGGCTTCAACGGCCCGAGCGTGAAGCTGTGCTGGCAGCCCGACTCCCTGATCCCGGAGGCCGTCGAAGCGGCGAAGAGGGCGGACGTCGCCGTGGTGTTCGTGAACAACTTCGCCGGTGAGGGGGTGGACCGCGACAACCTGAGCCTGCCCGGCGACCAGGACCAGCTCATCGAGGCCGTGGCGGCGGCCAACCCTGACACCGTGGTCGTACTCAATACCTCGGGCCCGATGCTGATGCCCTGGCTGGACAAGGTGAAGGGAGTCCTCCAGTCCTGGTACCAAGGCGCCGCGACCGGCACGAGCATCGCGCGCGTCCTGTACGGGGACACCGAACCGGGCGGCCGTCTGCCGGTCACCTTCCCCGCCGACGAGGAGCAGGGCCCGTCCAGATACACGGGTCCGAAGAGCGGCGGGGTGGGCGGCACCATCACCTACGACGAGGGCATATACGTCGGTTACAAGTGGTACGACGAGCACCACCAGAAGCCGCTGTTCCCCTTCGGCTTCGGCCTGTCGTACACCTCCTTCGCGTACGACAGGCTGCGCGTCGAAGGCATCGATCTCGCCGACGGGCGGGATGCCGCCTCAGTCCGGGTCGAGTTGCGCAATACCGGGCGGCGCACCGGCTCCGACGTCGTGCAGGTCTACATCGGGCACTTGCCGACCAGGACGGCCACCCCCGAGAGGCAGTTGGCCGGCTTCGCCCGGGTGTCCCTGAAGGCCGGGGAACGGGAGACTGTCAAGGTCGAGATCGACCGCCGCAGGCTCTCGTACTGGGACGAGTCCACGAGCCGTTGGATCACCCCGACCGGCAGGGTCCCTGTCTATGTCGGCTGCTCCGCCGCCGACATCAAGCTCGCAGGCAGCATCACAGTCAAGTAGCCCCTGGATCGCCCCCCGCCGATGCCTTGGCCCAGGTCACGGACCGGTTCTCCGCCGAGCTCGGAGGCCGGCCCATGACGCTGGTGCCCACCGGGTGAGCGCCCACGGTTCGCGGGCACTCGGACCGGCGGATCCGAGGGTTGTCAGATGGCCCGCAGCCGGCCCTGGGGCCGGCCGACGGCCTGCGCCGTTCTCTCGTCCGTGGCGAGGAACACGACCAGTTGCTGGGCGTCCGAGTCGGCGTCGAGCAGTCCGGTGCCGCTCTCCACTCGCATGACGAAGGGATCCCCTGGTGGCAGTCCTTGCGCTGCCATTGCTCCGCGACGGTGGCCGCATCGTCACGATCTCGTCCGTGGCGACCCGGATGGCCAACCCCGCCCAGACGTCCTTCGCCATGACGAAGGGTGCGGTCGAGACGATGAGCATGACCTTGGCCAACGAGCTCGGGGTCCGGGGGATCACGGTGAACGCGGTTGCTCCCGGCGCCACTCGGACGGCGACCAACGGATCGTTCTTCGAAGCGCCGGGCCTGGCCGAACTCATCGCTGGAACGACGGCGCTCGATCGGCTGGGCGGGCCCGACGATGTCGCCGACGTGGTCGCGTTCCTAATGCTCGCTGGATGATGAAGTACGGCGCTCGCACGTTCACCGCGAAGAGGTGGTCGAACTCCTTCCTCGTCGTGGCTCCGAGCGGGCCGGCAGGCGCAGCCGCCGCGTTGTTGACCAGGATGTCGAGTGGCCGCCCAGCCAGACCGGCCTCGACTCCCGCGAAGAGCGTCTCGACGTCGTCATCCACGCCCAGCTCTGCCCCGACGGCGAGCGCGGTTCCGCCGTTACGTTCGATCTCTTCGACCGTCGACGTCGCACCGTCCTCGTCCGTGCCGAAATGCACGATGACCACTGCCCCCTTTGCCGCCAGCCGGGCCGCGATCGCCTGCCCGATGCCGCGCGATGCTCCAGTCACGAGAGCCGTCCTGCTGGTCAGATCACTCATGTCCACCACCCCATGATGTTAGTGACTACCAATCTGGTAGCCACTACCACTCCGGTAGGGTCTATCACATGCCAGACCAGCACTCAACACTGCGAGAACAACGGCGAGCCGAGACACAGCGCACGATTCAGGCACACGCTGTGCGGCTGTTCACCGAGCGCGGATACGACGCCACGACCGTGACCGACGTCGCCGAAGCCGCGGGCGTGTCGCCCATGACCGTGTACCGGCACTTCCCCACAAAGGAAGACCTCGTGCTCGTCGACCAGAACGGTCGGCTCGTCGCCGAGCGGATCATCGCGTCGTCCGCCGCGCAGCCCCTGGTCCGCCGCATCGGCAGCGCACTCATCGACTCGGCCGCGACGTTGACCAGTGACGGCCACGGAGACGACCTGACCGCGGGCGAGCAGTTCCTGCTCGCCCGCCTCCGGCTGATGATCTCGACGCCGGCCTTGCGCGCCAAGCACCTGGACAACCACTACGCCCTTCAGCAGGCGATCGTCGACGCCCTCGGGGGTGATGCCACCGATCCCGATACGGCGTTCCACGCACACGCGGCGGCCAGTGCCTGCCTGGCCGCCATGCACACGGCATTGGTGCGCTGGGCCGAGGGCGACGGGCGGACCGAGTTGCCCGACCTGATCGCGAAGGCGCTCGCTGCCGCCTTCGGTGATGACATCGTCGATACCGCCCCGGAGGCGTGAGAAAGACCCTCCGAGCAATCACCTGAAGCGACCGACGCCCGCCAAGTCGATCGCGCAGCCGCGACCCACGACGTCTCGGCGAGGGCGAGATGGCCACCGAGATCGTCCCCTTCACTACGTTCTGGATCACATGGCCCAGGCGGCGGCCAGGAAGCTGAAGAAGCTGCGGTGCCCGCCCGACCTGCTCGGCGAGGCGCTCGCGGTCGCCGAGACCGTCGCCGGCAAGTCGCTGCCGGTGGCGATGATGGCCAAGGAAGCGGTCGGCCGGGCCTTCGAGACGACGCTCACCGAGGGCCTCCGCTTCGAACGACGCCTGTTCCACGCGGTGTTCGCCACCGCCGACCAGAAAGAGGGCATGGCAGCCTTCGCCGACAAGCGGCCGCCCGAGTTCCGCCACCGGTAAGCGTTCGGGGAGAGCCGGTTCCGGCCAGGTCGAAGGGAGTGGGCCCTGCATGCACCCGGGAGTACCGTGAACTCGCGGTCGGGGTCTTCGCCGTGCAGGAGAAGATGCGCAAGCTCGCCCCCGCCGCCGAGATACCCGCCACACCCGTCCAACTGACCCCCGTCATCGAGGAGCTGCGCCATCTCTCCGAGCGGACCCGCGACATCGGCGAACGGCAAGCGGGGGCGGGGCCGCGATGTGCGGCCCCGCCCCCGCCGTCATGCGCGTCCGCGGGCGGGCGAGGGGATCACTTCAGGCCGAAGGCCCGGGTGATGCTCTGGTCCACGCTGTTGCCCCTGGCGTCGCGGGCGGTGGCCCGCAGGGTGACGAACCGTGCTGCGCGCGGCGCGTCGAGGCTGGTGTGCCAGCTGTTGCCGCTGTGCCGGAGCCGCGCGGTGTGCCAGGTCGCGCCGTCGTCGTAGGAGACCTCCAGGCCCACTGTGCGGATGGCGGCGGTGTCCGTCGAGGCGGACAGGTGGGACGCGGTGAGCGTCAGGTCGGCGTGGCGCCCTGTCCTGCCCGCGACGTCCGTGTCGACCGCGTAGTCCAGCTGGATCAGCGGCATTTGGGCCTGCTCGCCCGCGGCGCCCGCGCGGGAGGTGAAGCCCCACTCGGTGCGGGTGGACGTGGAGTAGGGGCCGGACCACGTGTCGCGGTCGTTCTCCGACACCAGACGGTAGGGGAGCGGGCCGGCGCCGAGGCCCGGGACGGTCAGGGTGTACTGGTATCGGCTGGTCTCCTTCACCAGTGTGTCGCCCTGGTACAGCTTGAGAATGTTGCGGACGCCGAAGTTGCCGTAGGTCGCCCCGAGATGGTCGTTCCCGGAGTCGCCCCAGCCGGGGACGAACACGTACAGCGTGTCGTCCTGGCGGACCGGGGCGGTGCCGTTGCCCAGGCGGGGCCGCTGGACGGGCCCGAACCACCGGACGCTGCTCGTCGTTCCCGCGCGGTAGGTCGCCGCAGGCGCGAACTGCTGCTGCTCGCCGGGGATCTCAGCCCGGCCCGACCACTGCTCGCCCGCCGTGACGTAGTCCGTGCGCTCCCCGAGCGCCGGGGCGATCGAGGAGTTGAGGGCGCTGGGCCCGGACCTTGCGATGTCCTCGCGGTAATCCAGCGCCCTCCCGGCGCGGAAGTTGCGGAAGGACACCTCGACGCGGGCCAGTTCACGCTGGGCCGCCCGGTAGACGGGGTCCGCCGGGACGGCGCCCTTGTAGTCGTGGACCAGTTCGTACACGTAGTCGGTGGTCGGGCTGGAGGTGACGTCGAGCCGGGTGCGGCTCTTCCCCAGTCCGGCGATCAGCTGCTCGCCCTCGTCCTGGGTGAGGCTCGCGATCGTCAGCGGCGGCGGGTTCGGCGCCCCCCAGGGGGAGTCGCTCCACGGGTCCAGGCGGCCGGATCCGTTGTGGACGACCAGGAGCAGTTCGGCGCCCGCGGCGGCGGCAGTGGCGGCCTGCTCCTCCACGGGCACGGTGCCGTTGCGGCGCACCACGACGGCCTTGCCCCGGGCGTTGCCAGAGGCGTACGCGGCAGCGGCGCCGTCACCGGCGAACATCGCGTCGAGCCGGTGTCGGCCCTGCGACAGCGGGGTCGCGCTCCGGTGCACGACGAGGTCGTCGAAGGCCCGGTCGCCCGAGGCCACCGTGAGAGCCGGCTCCTCCAGCCGCCAGCGTGTGCCGAAGACGAACTCGCCCTCGGCGACCTTCTTGGTGGGCAGGGCCCAGACGCTGTCGTACGACCTCCCTGGCCAGCGCGCGGAGGACGACCAGTCGTCGTCGGCGAAGCCGCGGTAGTACTCGATGCGGGAGCCGTCGGGCGTGCTCGGCTTGGGTGCCACCGCCCTGACCTGACGGGCCCGGGTCGCGTCGAAGACGGCGGTGCGGTCCTGGTCGAGGACGACGTCCGACACCGCCATCAGGCCCAGCCCGAGCGAGTGCGGGCCGTGGGAGCCTTGGAGGTCGGCCTCCATCCACGCGGTGTACGAACCGGGCGGCAGCCGCAGGTCCACGGTGCCCGACTCGTCGATCCGCACCGGCAGCCACAGCTTCTTCGCCGTCAGGATGACGGTGCCGCCGATCGGCTTGCCGCTGCGGTCCTTGGCCTTCAGCGTCAGTTGGTGGCGCTCGCCCTCCCGGCCGGCGCCGAGCGAGGTGCGGGTCAGGACCGCGCCGGACGGGCCGGTGGCTGTCAGGAACCCGGCCACCATCTGGTCCGCGGCTATCTTGTCGAAGTGCGCTGTCACCTTCACCGAGGCGGTGCCGTGCGCCGGGACGGTGACCTGCGAGGCCGACAGGGTGAACGGGCTGGTCTCCGCGCCCGAGGCGCGCACCGCGAGATCGAGGGTGACCGGGCTGCCGGCGCTGTTGGTGTAGGTCACCTTCCGCTCGGTGGTCGTTCCGGCGGGCGTCGGCCAGGTGCGGAAGCCGAAGTCGGCGCTGCCGGTGGCGAATGTGCTCGCGGCCGTCGTCGTGGCGATGTCCAGGCGGCCGGTTCCGCCCTCGAACGGGGTGTACCGCGGCGTGGCCTTGGTGGTGCTGACCAGGGCGTTCTTGAGCTGACGGCCCGTCCAGTCCGGGTGCTCGGCGGCCAGCAGCGCGGCGGCGCCCGCGACGTGCGGAGTGGCCATGGAGGTGCCGCTCAGGGTCTGGTACGAGCCCGAGCCCTCGGCGGCGTACTGGGAGCGCGCCGCCAGGATGTCCACACCGGGAGCGGTCAGGTCCGGCTTGACGCCTCCGTCGCCGGCCCGGGGGCCCCGGCTGGAGAAGTCGGCGAGGGAGTCGGAGCCGTCCACGGCGCCGACGGTCAGCGCGGCGGCCGCGGCACCTGGCGCGCCCACCGAGAATCTGTCGGGACCGGCGTTGCCCGCAGCGATGGTGAACAGCGCCCCGGTCTCCTCGCTGAGCGTGTCGACCGCCATGCTCAGCGGGTCCGTGCCGTCGGTGGGCTGGCCGCCCAGGCTCATGCTGATGATCTTCGCGTGCTGGTCGCGGGCCGCCCACTCCATGCCGGCCAGCACCCACGAGTCCTGGCCGTAGCCGTCGTCGGAGAGCACCTTGCCGATGTGCAGCTTCGCGCCGGGCGCGACGCCCCGCTCCTTGCCGTCGGACGCGGCGCCGGTACCGGCGATGGTGGAGGCCACATGCGTGCCGTGGCCGTTGCCGTCCACGACCGACTCGCCGGGCACGAAGCCCTCGGCCGCGGCGACCCGGTCGGCCAGGTCGGGGTGGTCCGTGTCCACGCCCGTGTCGAGGACCGCGACGTCCACTCCCTCACCGGTGTTGCCGGAGGCCCACACCTGCGGCGCGCCGATCTGCGCGGTGCTGTCGGCGAGGTCCACCTTCACCTTGCCGTCCAGCCAGACCTTGGCGAGGCCGCCCTTGAACCTGGGCCGTTCCCCGCTGTCGCGCGCCGCCGCCCCGGCGTCGTCCCCGGTGATCGACGACCAGAAGGCGTCCGACCGGTCGGCGCCCAGCGCCGCGCCCTGGATGCTGTCCAGCGTGCGCACCTTGCGGGCACCCTCCGGCACCGGCAGGGCACGCGAACGAGCGGCGGCATCGGTGTAGGTGACGATCAGCGGCAGCCGGTCGCGGTGCGCGTCGTCGTAGCCGTCAGCCAGGAGCCGCGTGACGTTGAACAGCTCCTTGTCCAGCAGCCCCGCAGCGACGTACGGCAGGGCGCTGTGCGGATAGACGTACGTGTTCTTGCCGGCCCGGTTGGTTTCGAAGCCGGTGTACCGGCCGTCCGGGTCCTGCACGGTCCGGCTCGACGTCCCGTCGGCGGCCCGGGTGACGGTGACCTTGTCGCCCGTCACCAGGGTGACGCTACGAGCGGTGCCGAGCGCCGCGGGCGCGGTCGCGGCGGACGCGGGGGATGAGGCGGAGAGCGGTGCGGGGGCCGCGGAGGCCAGGGCGGGCGACACGGCCAGCACCGCGGTGGCGGTGCACAGCGCTGTCAGCCTGCGTCTGCGGAAAGGCAGAAACGACAAGGGAGACCTCATGGTTGTGCGTCGGATGGGACGCCGAGGATTATGCGATCACCCCGGCCGCCCAAACTGGCTCCCGTCTGACGCAGTTGGGCCATGTCGCAGAGTGGACGGGCCGGACCGGGGCAAACAGGTGCCATGCCCTTTCGGGGCGCAAGCAGACCGCGCTCGAGACCGGCCCCATCAGCGGTGTCTCCGTCTTTGCCGGCGCTCCTCGGCCAGACAGCCATGCTGGAAAGGCTCTGTGTCGACCGTGAGCTCGACGAGGCCCTCACTCATGGCGGCGCGCCGACCAGCTCCACCTCGCGCTCGTCTGTGGCATCGAGGAGAAGACGGCCAGCCGCTGCGCGGAGTCGGCACGCGTGCCTTTTGGATGAGGCTGCCGAGCAGCCATCGCAGTAAAACCCGCTCGACCTGGTCACCTCCTGGCAGAGATCCTTGGGCATGGAGTTCCTCTGCTACCACCGCGACCGGCCCGGCTCCGTAGCGCTGCGCGACGAGCTGCTGGAAGAGCACTGGTCCTACATGGACCGGTACGCGAAGGAGATGATCGCCCGGGGCCCGACCCTCGCCGACGACGGCGACACACCCACCGGCAGCATGCACATCGTGGACCTGCCCGATCCCGCCGCTGCCCGCGCGTTCGCCTTCGACGAGCCGAACTATCAGGCCGGCGTCTACCGGGACGTGCTGCTGCGACGGTGGCGCAACACGCTGGGGCGCACCATGTGGGACTTCCCCGGCGGCCGGACCGGTGGCACCCGATACCTGGTGCTCGGCCTCGGCGCGGGGGATGCCGCCGACCTCGCGGTGCCGCCCGACCGGGACGAGCTGATCGCCTACGGGCCGCTGCTGTCCGACAGCGGCGCCACCTGGCTGGGCACGGCGGCGTTGGTCCGGGCGCCGGACCCGGAAACGGCACGCGCCATCCTGACCCCGGACCGGTACGCCGACATTGAGGTGCACAACTGGCAGTTCGGCGGGCGGCCGTCGTCACCTGAGGACGTCCAGGCCGATGTCACCGCCGAAGACCTTCGGACCGCTCAGCATCCTCGTGTTTCACCCGAACCTACGGATCCATCGGCCTGACGCACACCGGTGGATCCGTAGGTTCGCGCTGAAGGACCTTCAGTTTCCATGGGGCGGCAGCTGAGCTCGGCCGCATTTTCTTGACGGGTTGCGGCTCTGCTCGACGGGCTGGCGATGTCATTCGGAATGGGGGGGCAGGGGCGTGGGCGAGGGGGGACTCGACGGTCGGCTCAGGTCGGCGGTTCGGGCGGGGGATGCCGAGACGGTACGGGTTCTGCTGGAAAGGGGCGCGGATCCGGACGCGGTGGACGCGAACGGACTGCCGGTACTGTGCGTGGCCGTGGCGGCGTACGACGGACAGGTCGCCGACGTGTTGGTGGAGGGCGGTGCGGACCCTGACCGGGTGCTGCCGGACGGGACCACGCCGCTGTCGCGCGCCATCGACGGCAGCTCCCCGGAGGTCTTCTCGGCGGTGCTGGGCAAGGAGCCCGGACTGCGGCTTCCGGAAGCCGCCCGTGAACGGCTGCCCCGAGCGTGCCCGCTGATCATGTTGGCGCACCGGGAAACTCCAAGTCCCCGACGGAGTCGAGCTCACCGGGCCTGCGACCCCTGGCGACGCACGCCCGTGGCCCACCGGCGAAGCGCTGTGACAGCCTCCGCGCGGTCGGCGGGGGACAGGCCCGCGATCGTGACGTGGTGGTTGCCGCCCGGCACCCACAGCACGCGCGCGTCGCGGGGGCCGGGCCGGAAGGGCTCTGCGACGGACGGGTCCTGGGTGCCGTTGACGAAGAGCAGCTGGCTGGCGCGCCGCCGCACCCAGCGGTCGATGTCGGGCATGGCCTCGGCGTCGAAGTGCATCGGGACGTCGCGCGGCACGAAACTGCGGGGTTCGATGGCGTCCGGGTACTGCAGAAGTCCGTCCAGATGGTCGGTGGGAACGTCCAGGTAGCCCATTTGTGTGCCGAGTTGGTACCAGTAGGGGATGTAGCTCCGGGCCGTGGAGTCGGCGTAGACGGGAAGGGCGGCCGTCTGTTCCAACCACGCGTACAGCGCGTCGGTGGAGGCCTCCGGGCCGGGAATGGCGGTGGCGTCCGCAGCGGTGCGGTTCTGCCAGAACATGAACGGCACCCGCAGGACGGCGATCTCCAGTGCCTTGTCGGCGCTGCCGATGATGCGGAAGGTGTTATTGGTGGCGGCTGCCCAGGCCTCGTAGCGGGCGACCAGGTATGTGCGGCGCAGCAGCATCTGTCGCTGTGCCGTCTCCAGGGCGTCGCGGGCGGCGGCGGTGCCCACGTGCTCCAGGAACCGTATATAGGCGGAGTCCTCGCGGTCGTCGACGTTGTTCGGGGCGGAGTAGGCGACGGTGCCGTCCACATCGTGGGGGTGGAAGCGGCGGTGGTACACGCTGGCCATGCCGCCCTTGCTGCCGCCGGTGGAGATCCACGCGTTGGGGTACAGCCGGCGGAAGAGGCGGACCACGCGGTGGTGGTCGTCGGCGGCTTGGCGGACCGTCAGGTGGGTGAGGTCGAGGGCCGCCGGACGCGAGGTGCCGAAGAAGCGGTGCTCGACGCCGAGCTGGTTACCGCTCAGGAGGACGGCCGGTTCGGTCCGCCGCGGCACGAGCGGCACTTCGTATCCGGTGCTGAACAGGACGGTGGGTCGGTCGGCGGCGGTATGGAGCAGGGTGAGGCGCTGCTCGAAAGTCCCGGCCCCGGGGTCGTTGTGGTCGACCGGTTGGCGCAGGCCTAGCACGAAGAAGCGGTATCCAGGCTCGGCGCCCGGCCGTTCCTCGATGACCCGCAGGCCCGGAAGCGCCCGCAGGGCGTCCACCACGTCATCGGCCCCTGCGCGGGTCCGGTCCGCGGCCCGCGCAGGCACGACGGTCAGGCCCGCCGCCGAGGCCGCCGATGCGGCAGAGGTGAGCAGACGTCGTCTCGTGAGGGTGCGCATGCAAGTCCTTTCCAGTGCCGACTGCCTCAGTACATCGGCCGGCGGCACCAGGGAGATCCCGCGCGCGAGGGAACCCTCTCCCCCAGCTGGGGGAGAGACCACATCACGGGGACTCCTGAGCCGCCGCTCCGCTTGCTGCCCTGTCGGCGGTGAGCGCGATGTCAAGGGCGGATGGCGCGCCACGAACAGACCAACGACCTACTTTGCGGACGCGACGTAGCAGGCTCTGGCCCCTGCAGTGGGCGAAGACTCGCCGTTCTCCGACGGGTCCGCTGCGCTCCGCGAGGCCGAAACGGGGCCGAGGCTGGGTGGACAGTGTGCGGAGCACGGACGCGCGCTCCGCGAGCTGTACCCGCTTGCGCAGGCGCTGTTCGCTGTCCGGGGTGCCGCCGCAGGCGCGGAATAGGCAAGATCCGACAGGATGCCGGCGTCGAGGTCCCGGTTCGCTGCGGCGTGGGAGGCGTGGAGCGCCCATCCAGTGTCGCTGTGCGGCGGTGTGCTCGCCCTGGTCGAAGTGCAGCCAGCCGGCGTGTTGGGCGGCAGAGGAGGCCACTTGGTGCAGTCGGCGTCCGTCGAGAGCGCCGGTGAGGCGCTGCGGCTCGATGGTGGCCCATTCCTTGGCGACTCCGACCAGGCCTCCTTTGGGGCGGCGCGTGCCCTTGCGGCGGCGGTTGACACCCCAGAGGCGAACATGATGCGCGGCAAGGTGGCAGTCACGTAAGGCAGTTGAACATGTGCGGGGTGGGTGGTGGATCGGCCCGTGGGTGGAGCACTGGGTGCATCGTCGGGTCGAGATGCGTGCTTCGGTGGTGGCAGCGGCCACCAGTCCGTCACGACGTGCCCTCGGCTGGGAGTTCCAGGCGCAGTTCGTAGCCGCCGTCGGCCGTTGGGCCGGAGGTGACAGTGCCACCGAGGAGTGCGGCGCGCTGACGCAGGCCGACCAGCCCGTGGTGGGCGCTGGGCAGGGGGAGAGGGGGTCGGGTCGGTGCGGTGTTGGTGACCGTGGCGCGGATGGCGCCGTCCTCGTGGCGGATGCGAACCGTCGCGGTGGTGCCGGGGGCGTGCTTGCGTGCGTTGGTCAGTGCTTCTTGGATGGTGCGGTAGATGGCGCGCTGGACGGTGGGCGGAAGGTCGGCAGGCAAGTCTGCCTGCAGTTTGGTCTCGATGCCGCTGTTGGTGACCAGCCGCTCGAGGTCGGCCAGGGACGGCTGCGGTGTCAGCTCCGTGGGGCGGCCCCCGGCGGCGCGCAGGACGCTGACCATGTGCCGCAGTTCGTCCAGGGTCTGTACGCTCAACCGCCGGATGGTGGCGGCGGCTTCTTTGACTTCGGCGTCCCGGGTGCCGACCTGGAGGGCTCCGGCCCGCACCGCAATCAGGCTGACCTGGTGGGAGACCACGTCATGCATCTCCCGGGCGAGCTGCGCGCGTTCCTTGGCCAGCACGCTCTGGGCGGTCAGCAGCCGCTCGTGGTCGCGCGCCTCGGAGATCTCGGCGAGCCGCTGCGACAGATCACGTCGGGCCTGGACGAGTTGGCCCAGGAAGACAGGAGCGGCCGCCGTCGCCGCCGTGTAGCCCAGAGTGATCAGGGTCGAGGAGGCCGTGAAGTCGAAGTTCGGTGACGGCCAGGAGGTCATGTCGCTGATCGTGAACGCAGCAGCACAGATGGCCAACAGAGTGCGGTGGCGGGTGAGTGAGGCGAGGGTGTACAGAGCGGCCAGCGCGGCGAGGATCGAGTCGGAGAACAGGACGGCGGGCAGGGTCAGCAGGAAGGTCAGCAGCGGCATGCGACGGCGCAGCACAAGAGCGAGGGCAGCGGCCACGGCGCACACCATGCGCAGCGGCTCGTCCGTGTCGAAATGGGCCCAGACGTCGAGCAGCGCGACCGCGACGAGGGCGGCGTCCAGCAGCGGGGCTTGCAGACGGCGGGGGATCATCCCCGCTCCTGGTCCCGCGGCGGTTTGAGAAGGCCGGCCCGTTCGGCGAGCAGGGCGGCCTGAACGCGGCCGTCCACCTCCAGTTTGGTGAGGATGGCGCTCACATGGTCCTTGACCGTGCCGGTGCTCAGGTGCATCCGTATGCCGATGTCGGTGTTGGACAGTCCCTCGGCGATGAGGACGAGTACGGTGCGCTCGCGGTCGGTCAGCCGGGCGACGCCGCGGGCAGCCGGTTCCTGAAGGCCGGCGTTCAGGTAGCCGTCCACGACCGTTCGGGTGACCTTGGACGCCAGCACGGTGTCGCCGTCGGCCAGGGCCCGCACCAGGAACGGCAGCTCCTCGGGGTCGGTGTCCTTCAGCAGAAAGCCGGTGGCGCCCGAGCGAAGTGCCTTTGCGACGTATTCGTCCATGTCGAACGTCGTGAGCATGGCCACCACCGGAGGGTGAGGCAGCCGACGGAGGCCGGCCAGGACGGTGAGGCCGTCGACGTCCGGCATCCGAATGTCCAGCAGCACGACGTCAGGACGTATCTCCTGCGTCGCCTGAAGCGCCTGGCCGCCGGGAACCGCCGCCACGACCTCGATGTCGTCCGCCGTGTCGAGGATGTGCTGAAAACCCGTACGAATCATGGCCTCGTCGTCGACCACCAATACCCGGATCACGCGTGCTCCACTCGCTTTCGGACCACTGTCCGATTCGTACCACGCCGAGGGGTACCCTGCGGGCTTCCGACACCCAATCCGGCCGGGTGGCGGGGCTACGTCAGCTAGTCGGCGGGGGTGGTTCCGGACATCTGCCGGATGGTTTTGACTGGCCGCGTCTCCGACCCTGGATCACATGACGCACGACGTTCCAGAGGCCGCGCCGTCCGAGGCGGCATCCGCTGCCGGGGCAGGCCCCTGCGCGTCCCATACGTCGTCAACAGGACGGCTGATCGTCCTCGACCTGGCCTGCGGCCTGACTGTTTTCGGCATGTACGCAGCCCACGTCGGCCTTGAGCCTTCCGTGGGCGGCCCGCTGGAGGTGGCACGTGGCCGGTCCTCTGCCCTGCTCGCTCTGCTTGCCGGCTTCACCCTGGTCCTTCTCACCGGCCGGCCGCAGCCGCAGACCGGTCGCGCAGGGCGGCAGGCCATGGGCAGGGCACTGATCCGCTCCGCCGCCCTGATTGCCCTGGGATACGCCCTGACCTCCCTGGACACCCCGGTCGACGTGATCCTTGCCGCTTACGGAATGGTCTTCGTCCTCGCTCTTCCGCTGTACCGGCTGCGGGCTCGCACCCTGGCCGTCATCGCCGCGGCGACCGTGCTCGTACTGCCCCAGGCCCTGTATCTGCTTCGGTCTGTGGTCGAGGGCGGAAGCTGGGCCGATGCCGCCATCGCCCACGATCCGCCGGCCCGGATCGCCGGTTCGGACGGGATCGTCGAATTGTTCATCACCGGCGAGTATCCGGTACTGACCTGGCTGCCCTTCGTCATCGCCGGAACGGCGGTGGCGCGGCTCGACCTCACCCGGCCCGGCATACACGCCAAGGTCGCCCTCCTCGGCGGCGCGCTGGCCGCACTCGGCTACGTCGGCTCTTGGCCGGCTCTGCACCTGGTCCCGGGCACGCAGGCCGCCGTGAGCGCGGCGACGGATGGTGGGTCGGCCGCATCGGCGTGGTGGTCCGACGCCGTGGGCGACCCCACCACCAGTACCCCGGACTGGCTGCTGGTGGCCGCGCCGCAGAGCCAGACGACAGGGTCGATCCTGGGCAGCGCCGGCGTCGGCCTCGTGGTCGTCGCGGGCTGCCTCATCGCCACAAACCGGTCGGCGCGCCTGTCGTCGCCGGCCGCGCCCGTCATCGCGGTCGGCTCGGTGTCCCTGACCGCCTACTTCGGCCACATCATCGCCATCAAGGCCCTGGGCACCGAGGACCTGCCTGCCTCCGCTGCCCTGCCAGCCCTGGTCGGCTTCGCCGCGGCTGCCATGCTGCTGGCCCTCGCCTGCACCCGGACCCTCCGGCGAGGACCACTGGAATTCATGCTGCACGCCGCCACCACACCCGCCCGCCTGATCAACTAACCGGGGGTCGATGACTAAAAACTTTAGGGGGCACAACCTGCGCCGACGATTCCACGGCACCCGCGGTTTTCGAGGGTCTCACCCCATCCGGTGTCATGCCGGGCCAGGACGGAGGTAAGCCGATGTCGATCAGCCTGACATTCATGTGCGCGCCAGCAGGGGACACCACCACGGATACAGTCCTCGGTGACGGTCTCCTCAGTGAGGGGGGCCTGCGTGAGGCACGCGCCGCCCGCGCAACACTTCCTCCGTACTCGCTGGCCATCCGGGCACCGTCGATCCGCTGCGCGGAGACCGCCGGCGCTCTCGGCCTGGAGACCACACTCGAGCCCGCACTACGCGACTTCGACTACGGCATGTGGCGCGGCCGCACAGTGGCCGAAGTCGTCATGGACGACCCCTACACGTACTCCGCCTGGCTTACAGACCCGGATGCCGCACCAACCGGAGGCGAGTCCGTACGCCAGCTCTGCCGTCGAACCGCCCACTGGCTGAGCAGCCTGCCGCATGACACGGGCCGCACATTGGCCATCACCGAACCAGCCGTCGTCCGGGCCTCGCTCGTCCATGCCCTGTCCGCACCAGCACGAGCCTTCTGGCACTTCGATGTGCCCCCCTTGTCGCCGGTCTCCCTTACCTTGCGTGGTGGCCGCTGGCACGTTCGGCCCGGCGACATCACCCCTGAAAGAGCCGGCACCACTCGCGCTGCTCCTATGCCCTGTTCCGCACAGAATCGGCGGGTGCTCCTGTGGGGCGAGGCGGTGACCGACGAGCGGTACGACCTCATCGCCCGGGTGTGACCCCCCTCTGCGGCACCAAGCGGCGATCACGATGCCGGGGACAGAACGTCCCACCTCTCGGGTGCTGGTCGGAGCACCGGCGGCGTCGAGGTGACGTACGCAGCGAGCGCGAGAAGCTGCAAGAGGCCGGTACGAGGAGGATCTGCATCTAGTCAGTAGTGCTTCGTTAGGTTCTGGTTCCCCACGAGCCTTCGTGTCCTCCGTGTCGTCGCACACGAAGCAGGCTCAGACCGCCCAACAGGATCAACGCTCATGTCCACCGTGTGTGTCGCCAACCCCTGCCTACATGCTCATACAGAGAGTCGCCCAACATCCTGGATGTCGCCGAGGGCGGACAGTCGCCTGACCTGGAGCGGAGAAGCCGGACGGTGGAGCCAGCCGGGGGCGAGCCGGCGCAGTCCGCGCAGCAGGGTTGTCGGAATACGTCCTACTTGCCGCTGTTCCGGGCGGACCGGTGAGGTTCGGCGTCACTGCGGTGATGAGGGAACGGGCCGTGTCCCGCGACGTGGTGTAGGGGATCAAGAGCTACGCGTTCCGGTTCGAGACCCGTGGCGATCTCTGCGGAGACTGCAGCCCACGAAG
>NZ_JBEZLR010000075.1:0-48320 GCF_040652275.1 Streptomyces sp. NPDC048275 | reverse complement strand
CTATTAGGGCGCTCCGGCGCCTTGCGATCGCACGCACCAGACGCCGCGGGGCGCGCCCTTCGGGCGGACGACGGGACTTTCGAAACACGCCCTAGAACTCTGCCCGGCGGGCAGAACCTGGACCTGGAATGGGTGCTGAGATCATCTGCCGTCGGTCAGCCAGGTCGCGATCTCGTCCACGACCGCATCATCGACGTGCCCCGGCCGCGCGTACTCGGCCGGGGTGGACCGGCCCTGGCCCGTGAAGAAGAGGTGGTTGGCGTCCAGGTGGATCCTGATCGCCACCTCGGGCCGGTCCGCCAGGGCGTCCCGCCAGCGCGCCAAGTCGTCGGCGACCGTCACCTGGTAGTCCCGCCCGCCCTGCAGAATCAGCATCGGGCGGACGAGGCCGGCTGCTGCGGCCACTGGATCGTAGGCGCGCAGGTCCAGTCAGTAGGCGGCGGTGAATCCGAACGGAAGGAGTTCCGACGGCGTGTCGGACACGAGTTCGGGACTCCCCACCAACGCGGCCTGCCGGACAAGCGCTGCCACTGCCTCGTCCATGCTCGGACCGGGATCGAGTGCGGCGAGATGACGAGCCACCCGGACGGCCGCCTCATGCATCGGCTGCGCGTCCGCGGCCAGAAGGATCAGGCCGACGATCGACGGGTCGACGGCGGCGATCCGGGGCGCCACCTTGCCGCCCATGCTGTGGCCGAGGAGGTGAATGCGGTCCACGTCCACCTCAGGTTGCTGCCGGAGCAGTTGGACGGCGGCGAGCGCATGCGGCACGTACTCATCGGCCACGGTGAAGTCCGGTGGCAGGCGGTCGGGCCGCGCGAAGGTGATCTTGCCGAAGCGCAACAGGGCCACGTGCTGGGAGGCCAGTCCCCAAGCGAGGTCCTTGAGCGGCTTGTTCGGGCCGCTGCTCTCGTCCCGATCGAACGCGCCGCCGCCGCTGAGTCGGGCAGGTCGATCGTCGGGAGCATCTTCTCGACGCGCTTGCGCAGCCAGGCCAGGGACTTCGCGCGGGCTGAGGCGTGCGCAGGTGCGGAACAGTTCGCGGTTGCCCAGGCTGGATCGCCGAGCAGTACCCCCAGTACGGCTCCTACATCGGTGGTTGTTCAAGATTGCCAAGGATTCTGCGGTCAAGGCCCGCACCCAGGCGATCAACCAGCTCAAGGCCGTCCTGGTCGTAGCCGATGATCTGAATCAGCGACTGACCGGGCTCATTGAACGCCATGCCCCGCAGTTGCTCGCGCCGGTTGGTATCGGCCCGGACTCTGCTGTCACGCTCTTGATCACCATGGGCGACAATCCCGAGCGGCTGAGCAGCGAGGCGTCTTTCGCCGCTGTATGCGGTGTCAGCCCCATCGAGTACTCCTCGGGCGGTCGGAGCTCGCGGCGGCTCAACCGCGGAGGCGACCGGCAGGCGAATGCTGCTCTGCACTGCATCGTGTTCACCCGGCTGCGCTTCGACCCGCGCACCCAGGCGTACTACGAACGCCGCACCCAGGAGGGCAAGACCCGTCGTGAGATCATCCGATGCCTCAAGCGTTATGCCGCCCGCGAGGTCTTCAACCTGGTCAGGACGGTCTCTACCGACCCCCCCCGCTATAGGGGCGTCTGCGAGAAGGAACCGCGGCTGAATGCGCGGGGAGAGACATCAAGTCGTCGCCGTGATGGGCATCGGGGTTGCCGAAGGAAAGTAGGGGAGGAGTTCTTCGGCGAGTTCCTGGAGGACCTCCTCGACGGGGCGGTCGCCGGGGCGGAGGTTGAAGGAGATGTGGGCGACGCCCAGGTCACTCATCGCTTTGAGATGTTCGCGCAGGGCGTGGCGGCCGGTGCGCAGGCCGAGGCGGATGGCGGTGGCTGGGGTGTCTGGGTCGGTGGTGAGGTCGAGCTGCATCGGCGTCAGGTACGGCTTGCCCTTGGCCAGCTCCTGCCACTCGCGCGTCTTCAGGCGCAACGCACCCAGCGGGCGCGGGTAGTTGAGCGAGGCGTCGACGTTCTGCGCGATCCACTCGGCGGACTGCTGGGCGTGCCCGGCGATGGCCAGGGGGACGGTCGCGCCGGTCGGCTTGGGCAGGACGTCCAGGCCGCGGTCACCGGGCAGGCCCACCTGCGGCAGGTTCATGCCCTGCTCGGACGGATAGGTTGCCCAGGCTGCGCGCAGGATGTCGACGTTCTGGCGGAAGGTGGCGCCGCGAGACTCGAAGTCCTCGCCGAAAAGGGGGTATTCGACGGGGCGGTCACCGCTGGCCAGGCCGAGGACGAACCGGCCGCCGGAGAGGACATCGACGGTGGCGGCCGCCTTGGCGACCAGCAACGGGCGGCGCAGGGGCAGAACGACCGCGGCGGTGCCGAGGACGGCGCGTTCGGTGACAGCCGCGAGGTGGCCGAGGTGGGTGAAGGTCTCGAAGACCGAGCCGGCGTCGCCGAACTGCTGCGGGTCGTACAACGGGACGTCGCGCACCCACAGGGCGGCAAAGCCCAGCTCGTCCGCGAGGCGGGCCAGCCGAGCGTGCTCGGTCAGGTCGGGGACACCGAAGGGGCGGCCGGTCGCGCGGTCGGCGCGCAGGCGGGTGGCACCCCAGTCGTTGTCCAGCGGGAGTTCGAGTCCGAGAGTGAGACGGCCGTCCGGGTTGACCAGGCGGTCCAGGGCGGTCGGGGTGGAGGGCATGGCGGGCAGGGACCTTTCGAGGCGGTGAGGGCACGCATGCAATGCGCGGGCTGCCGAAGTTCGGATGGGCCGGAGCAACCCGGCGGGGCGGCTGTCGCCGCCCCGCGCGGGCCGGTCTGCGGTGTGTGGAGCGTCAGTTGAGGGTGTCGGGGTCCGGGCCGGTGCGCAGGCCGCGGTCGATCGCGGCGATCGCGGTCATCTCCTCGTCCGACAAGGTGAAGTCGAAGACGTCGATGTTCTCCTGGATCCGGGCAGGCGTGACCGACTTGGGGATGACGATGTTGCCCAGCTGCAGGTGCCAGCGCAGAACGACCTGGGCCGGGGACTTGCCGTGCCGGGCGGCGATGTCCGTCAGCGCGGCCTCCTTGAGTACCGCGCCCTGCGCGAGCGGGCTCCAGGCCTCGGTGGCGATACCGAGCTCGGCGTGCAGGGCACGCAGCTCGGCCTGCTGAAGGCCGGGGTGCAGCTCGATCTGGTTGACGGCCGGCACGAGCGAGGCGCCGTCCAGCAGCCGCCGCAGGTGGGCGGGCTGGAAGTTGGAGACGCCGGCGGTGCGGACCCGGCCGTCGGCCACCAGCTTCTCGATGGCCTTCCAGGACTCACGGTACAGATCGCGGGCCGGGGTGGGCCAGTGGATGAGGTAGAGGTCGATGTAGTCCAGGCCCAGCTTGTCGAGGCTGGCGTCGAACGCCTTGAGTGTGGCGTCGTAGCCCTGGTCGGCGTTCCACAGCTTGGTGGTGATGAACAGCTCGTCACGGGTGAGGTCGGAGTCGGCGAGTGCGTTGCCGACGCCGGTCTCGTTGCCGTAGATGGCGGCGGTGTCGATCGAGCGGTAGCCGGACTCGAGGGCCGCGGTCACCGCCGCGGTGGTCTCGGCGTCCGGGACCTGGAAGACACCGAAGCCGAGCTGAGGGATCTGGATGCCGTTGTTGAGCGTGACGGTGGGAACGGTGGGGGCCATGTGTGGTTCCTTGCTTTCAAAGAGATGGGCTCGGCGGGCGCAAGACCGCGAAGGGGGAGTCAGCGGTCCCGCCCCATACCCGGCGATTGGTCCAGTGGCGGTCGGCTCGTGGCCGGTGAAGGGTCAGGCCAGGGAGGCGACGGCCGCGGTAGCGAAGGCGTGGTCCTGCTCGGGGGCGCCGCCGCCGACACCGATGGCGCCGATCAGGCGGCCGTCGCGGTGGACGGGCAGGCCGCCGGCGATGAACAGCAGCGGCTTGTCGAGCGCGGTGGGCAGGCTGTGGAACGGGCCGTCGGGCTTGACCGCGTCGACCAGGGCGGCCGTGGGAGCGTTGAGCTGGAGAGCGGTGTAGGCCTTGCGGGTGCTGGTCTCACCAGAGATCAGGACGGCCTGGTCGTCGCGGCGGAAAGCCAGCAGGTGCCCGCCGGCATCCAGGACGGTGACGCTCACGGTGACTCCCGCAGCCTCGGCGGCTCGGCGGGCAGCGGCGAGGAGGACCTCCGCGTCCTGCGTGGTAAGCGGGGCGACGGCGGTGGTGGGCGTGCTCATGGCAGGTTCCTTCACAGTGGATGGATGACGGAGTGGGTGCGACGGCGTGTCGCGGTCAGAGCCGGACGGTCGCCGACGCGTTCTCGTTCGCCGGGGCACCAGCGACGACGCGGCCCGCTGCGCGCGTGCGGCGGTCGAGGTGGGCGGCGAGGAAGGCGAGCAACAGGGCGGTGCCGGAGAGCAGGGCACCGACCCAGTTGGGTGCGGTGTAGCCCAGGCCTGCGGCGATGACGATGCCGCCGAGCCAGGCCGCGAGGGCGTTGCCGAGGTTGAAAGCGCCGATGTTGGCGGCGGAGGCCAGGGTCGGTGCGGCCGAAGCCTGGTCGAGCACCCACTTCTGCAGCGGCGGCACGGTCGCGAAGCCGAGCGCACCGATCAGGGAGAGGGTGATCGCGGCGAGCACTTTGTTGTGAGCGGTCGCGGTGAACAGGAGCAGGGCTGCGGTCAGGGCCGCCAGGGTGGTGAAGAGCATCGGCATCAGGGCACGGTCGGCGAACTTGCCGCCGAGCAGGTTGCCCAGGAACATACCGATGCCGAACAGGACGAGCAGCCACGTCACGGCGCCCTCAGTATATCCGGCAACCTCGGTCATCATCGGAGTGATGTAGGTGATCGCGGCGAACACACCGCCGTAGCCCAGAACCGTCATCGCCATGGCCAGCCACACCTGCACGTTGCGGAACGCGGCGAACTCGGTGCGTACGTTCTCCGTCTTCGGCCGGCCCATCTCGGGCACCAGCTTGGCGACGCCCAGGAAGCCGACGATGCCGAGCGCGGCGACGATGGTGAAAGTCACGCGCCAGCCGGCGGCCTGCCCGATGTAGGTGCCGAGTGGGACACCGACGATGTTGGCGATGGTGAGGCCCATGAACATCAGGGAGATGGCCGAGGCCTTCTTCTCCGGGGCCACCAGGTCGGCGGCGACCACGGAACCGATGCCGAAGAACGCGCCGTGCGCGAGGGAGGCGACGACCCGCCCGATGAGCATGGCGCCGAAACTGGGCGCGAAGGCGGACAGCGCGTTGCCGACGACGAACAGCGCCATCAGGAACATCAGCATCTTCTTGCGGGACACCTTGGTGCCCAGCGCGGTCAGGAGCGGTGCGCCGACGACGACGCCGAGGGCGTAGCCGGAGACCAGCCAGCCGGCGGTCGGGATGGTGACACCGAAGTCATCTGCGACCTGGGGCAATACGCCCATGATCACGAATTCGGTGGTGCCGATCCCGAAGGCCCCGATGGCCAGAGCCAGGAGCGCGAGAGGCATGAGGAGCTGCCTTCCAAGTGGTTGCGTGAGGCGCTTACGTTCCAGGACAATACTTGCAAGCGCTGGATAAGTGCAAACGCGGCAAGAGCTTAAATGCATTTGCCGTCGCGTGCAATCATGTGGGGAATGGCCCGGAGAAGGAGGCCCCCGATGGCCGCAACTGCCCCCGCGCTCACCGCCCTGGCTCAGGGCTGGTGTGCGCTGTCCCTGCTGCACGGCAGGATCGAGTCCCACCTGGAGCATGCTCTGCAGGCCGGGCATGGCCTGAGCGTGCGCGAGTACTCGCTGCTGGACGTGCTGAGCCGCCAGCACGACGGAGAGGGCGGCCACCTGCAGATGAAGCAGGTCGCCGATGCCGTCGTGCTCAGCCAGAGCGCCACGACCCGCCTGGTGACCCGCCTGGAGGACCGCGGACTGCTCTCGCGCTACCTGTGCCTCACCGACCGACGCGGCGTCTACGCCGATGTCACCGAGGCGGGCCTGAAGCTCCTCGATGCAGCCCGCCCTGCGAACGAGGCGGCACTGCGCGAGGCGCTCGAAGAGGCGGCTGCAGACCCCCGGCTGCAGCCCCTGGTGCGCACCGTCGAGATGGTGCGGGTGCCGACGGTGGTTGCCGCATGAAAGCGATCACCCTCAGCGGATACGGCGGACCGGAGGCGCTCCGGCTGACCGACATCCCGGACCCGAAGGTGGCCCCGGGAGAGGTGCTGGTCCGGGTGAAGGCCGCCGGAGTCAACCCGGTGGACTGGAAACTCGCCGAAGGGCGCCTCGACGCGCTCATGGAGACGCACTTCCCTCTGGTCCCCGGCTGGGATGTGGCAGGAGTGGTCGAACGGGTGGGCTTCGACGTCGAGGAGTTCGCGCCCGGCGACGAGGTGTTCGGCTACATCCGCAAGGACTCCGTCCAACATGGCGGCTACGCCGAACTCGTCTCCGCGCATGTGCGCATGCTGGCTCTCAAGCCCGCCGCGCTCTCCTGGGGGCAGGCCGCGGGCGTGCCCCTTGCCGGGCTGACGGCGTATCAGGCGATCAAGAGAGTCGGCATCCGTGCCGGTGACACCGTCCTGGTGCACGCGGCGGCAGGCGGAGTCGGCTCGCTCGGCGTCCAGATCGCCGTGGCGCTCGGCGCCCGCGTGATCGGCACGGCGAGCGCACGCAACCATGACTTCGTGCGGCAGCTGGGCGCGGAGCCCGTGACGTACGGTGCCGGACTCGTCGGCCGCGTGGCGGAGTTGGCGCCGGAAGGCATCGATGCGGCACTCGACTTCGTTGGCGCGGATGCGGTGGATGTGTCGCTGCGTCTGCTTGAACGGCCGGAACGGCTCGCATCCATCGCTGATCCGGAGGCTGCCGCGAAGGGCGGCCACTACGTGTGGGTCCGCCCCGACCCGGGAGACCTCGCGGCCCTCGCCGGCTTGGCCGACAGGGGTGAACTGGCCGTGCATGTGGACCAGGTGCTCCCGCTTGCCGAAGCGGCAGAAGCCTGGCGCCTGAATCGCCTGGGGCGCACGCGCGGCAAGCTCGTGTTGTCCGTGGAAGAGCGCTGAGGTACTTCGGTTGTGGTGCCTGCGGCCGGCCCCGCTCCGGGGCCGGCCGTGGACGGCAGGTGATCAGTGCTGGGTCCGGGCGGGCTCGGACGGTGAGGTGCGCGATGCGGTCACGCGCGGCCTGTTCGGCCCGGCCCGGGATCGCGGCCTCAGGTGGGCAGCAGGGTTCCTGATTCCACGACCCTCACCAGCGGGGCCAGCTCAGGGCGCACGCTCGCCTCGTCCAGCGCTTCGCGCAGGGCGGCGTCGTTGGTCGGCCGCGCCTCTTCCACCAGCTTCTGACCCGCCGTGGTGACGTTGGTGTAGATGCCGCGCCGGTCGGTCGGGCAGAGGTAGCGCTCAAGGAGCCCGCGGTCCTCGAGGCGGGTGACCAGGCGGGTGGTGGCGCTCTGGCTGAGCACGACGGCGTCGGCGACCTGCCTCATCTGCAGGTGGCCGCCCTCTCCGTTGTGCTGGCGGCTGAGGACGTCGAGCAGGGAGTACTCGCGCACGCTGAGGTCGTGCTTGGCCTGCAGGGCGCGCTCGATATGGGCCTCGATCTTTCCGTGCAGCAAGGAGAGTGCGCACCAGCCCTGAGCGAGGGCGGTGAGCGCCGGGTCTGTGGCGGTCATGGGGTCTGAAACCTCCGTATAGGTGCGGCTGAAGTCCAGGATAGGGCATCCCTGAAATTTCCAGCGGTTGCCTATATAGAGCGTCTGCAAATACTGTGTACGCATGCAAGGCGCGCTCGCGTCGGCGTAGGTCGCCCACCCACGCACATCGGAGAAGGTGACAGGCCACGCCTCTCGCACTCCTCGCCCTGGCTGTCTGAGCCTTCGGTATCGGCACCACAGAATTTGCGATCACGGGCTTGCTTCCGCAGGTCGCCGGAGATTTCGGAGTCTCGATCCCCGCAGCCGGCCTGCTGGTGACCAGCTACGCGCTCGGCGTGGTGATCGGAGCCCCACTTCTGACCGTGCTGGGCACCAAGGTCTCCCACAAGAAGATGCTCCTGCTGCTCATGGCGCTCTTCGTCGTCGGCAACCTGCTCTCGGCGCTGGCTCCCGCCTTCCCCGTGATGCCGGCCGGCCGCATCGTCGCGTCGCTCGCCCACGGCGCATTCTTCGGCATCGGCGCGGTCGTCGCCGCCGAGCTGGTCGCCCCGGAGAGGAAGGCGGGCGCCGTCGCGATGATGTTCAACGGCCTGACCGTCGCCAACGTGCTCGGTGTACCCGGCGGCACCCTGATCGGTCAGGCGATCGGCTGGCGCGTCACCTTCTTCATCGTCTCCGCACTCGGCCTGGTCGGGATCAGCCGGTCGTTGGTCTGGGTGTGCCGTTGACTGACGCGCAGTGGGCGCGGATCGACCTGTTACTCCCGGACCGGACGCCGAAACGGGGTGGCCGGTGTAGGGATCACCGCGAGGTGATCGACGCCATCGCCTTCAAGTTCCAGACCGGAACGCAGTGGGTGCACCTGCCGGAGAAGTACGGCAATTGGCGAGGCGTCTACAACCGGCTGCGGATGTGGGCCATCGACGGCACCTGGGAGCGGAGGTTCACGACGCTGATGGCCCAGGCTGACGCCGAAGACGACCTGAACTGGGCCGTCTCGGTGGACTCCACCATTGTGCGGGCCCACCAGCACGCCGCTGGGGCCGCCAAAAGGGGGCCCCAGCCGGTGAGCCCGACGACCACGCCATCGGACGGTCCCGTGGCGGACTGACCACGAAGATCCACCTCGGCGCCGACACCCGCTGCCGCCCCCTGGCCTTCGTCCTCACCGCCGGACAGGCCGGCGACGCACCCGCCTTCATCGACGTCATGGCCCGCCTGCGCGTTCCCAGGCGCCGCGGACGCCCCCGGACCAGGCCGGACGCGGTCCTGGCCGACACGGCATACTCCTCCCGCGCGATCCGCGAGCACCTGCGCAAGCGCGGCATCCGAGCGGTGATCCCCGTCCCGGCCGACCAGCAAGGTCACCGACTCCGTCGCGGCAGCCGAGGCGGCACGCCACCGGCCTTCGATCGTGACGCCTACAAGCAGCGCAATACCGTCGAGCGGTGCATCAACCGCTTGAAGCAGTGGCGGGGCATCGCCACTCGATACGACAAGACCGCCACCACCTACCTGGCCGGACTCCACATCGCAGGCATCTTCCTCTGGTCCGCCCGGTGATCCAGTGGGGACTACGATCTGGCGATCTCTTGCCGGAGCTGCTGGGTGAAGCGACGCAGGAGGTCCAATGTCTCCCGGAACTCGGCCCGGCGGTCGTCCCTGCCGTCGGTGGGCCGGGTGCTCCAGATCCGACGCGCGAGAGCGTCGGCGAGATCGACGGTGTCGCTGGCGCAGAGCAGCTTGATGGCTGAGCGTGCTTCCTGCATCTGGTTCGCCAACTCGTTGGCTCCGGGACCGTCGTCACTCAGCTGTGTTTCCTTCAGGTAGTCCAGTAGCTGAACTACGGCCGTGTTGAAGCCGATCCCGGCTTTGAGCTTCTGTTCGCGGAGCCACCTGTGGTCCTGTCGGCGCACGGTGAACCACGAACCGAACACCACCCCTATGAGGCCGATAGCGGCCCCGATGGCCACGGCCAGGATGTTCTCCACGGTCAGCTCCCCCGACGTACAGCGACGCCAGGCTACAAAGGCCGTCGGAGGCGCCGCACTCGACGAGCGCGCTCACATGCCAAGGGTTCGGTGATCCGAACGAAACGGCCTAGGCGCTGTCCGGCGGAGCATGTGGCCGTGATGGCACCAAGTTAGTTCTCGCGGGCCGGACTGCGCCCGCTTGCGAGGCGTTTCTGCCCCTCGGACATGGGCAGGACCGCCAGTGCGGTGTCTGCAATGTTCCGCAGCGTCTCCGGGTCCAGGCCGGCCTTCCCTACCGCCTCGATACCGCGGACCACCGTCAACAGCAGTGCCGCCAACCGCTCCGGATCCGCAGCGCTATCGATGTCGCCGTGGCGCTGGGCGGCGCTGATCTCCGTCCGCAGCAGGGTCAGCAGTGCCGTCATGGTCTCGGCCGACCGTCCGGCGACCGTCGGATCGTGCTGGGCCAGTTCCGCCGCGCCCTTGGCCAACAGGCACCCGCGGCGCTGGGTGTCTGAGGCGGTGTTCTCCGCCATTAGGTGCACGTATCCCGACAGCCGGGCCAGGGCCTCTGCGTCCGGGCCACCTGCCAGCCGCCCTTCGGCCACCTCAACGACTGCGGTGCACCAGTCGCCGAACACACGGTGGAACAGCTTGCCCTTGTCGCCGAATGCGCCGTACAGGCTGCCCTTGCCCAGGCCGGTCGCCTGGGCGATGTCGTCCATCCGGGTTCCTGCATAGCCGGTCGCCCAGAACTGTTCCCGGGCCCGCTCCAGGACTTGGCGTTCGTCGAATGCGCGTGGTCTCGGCATGGCCTCAGCCTAACCATTCTTGACTCGATCGTCCATTACTGCCTACGTTATGGACGATCCATTCCACAACTGAAGGGGTTCGACATGTCAGGCGTGCTGCAGGAGAAGGTGGCCGTGATCACCGGAGGGACCAGCGGGATAGGGCTGGCCATCGCCCACCGCTTCGTCCGGGAGGGCGCACGGGTCTTCGTGACCGGCCGGGTCATCGACCGCCTCGAAGCGGCAGTCAAGGAGATAGGTCCTGCGGCCACCGGCGTACGGTCCGACGTCTCGGTCCTGGCCGACCTGGACGCGCTCTACGCGCGAGTCCGCGAGGAGGCCGGACACATCGACGTGCTGGTGGCCAACGCGGGAATCGTCGCGGACGCCGCGCTCGGCGCCCACACCGAGGCGAACGTCGACCTGACGCTCGCCGTCAACGTCAAGGGCCCACTGTTCACCGTTCAGAAGGCGCTTCCGCTGCTGGCGGAGAACGCCTCCATCCTGGTCGTCGGCTCGAGCAACAGCGTGCGGCCCAACGAGCAACTCGAGGTCTACAGCGCCTCGAAGGCGGCGGTGAGCAACCTCGTGCACAACTGGGCCCGGCAGTCGCGGGAGCGCCGATTCCGGGTCAACGTGCTCAGCCCGGGACCCACGCGGACCCCTGGCCTGCTGGGCGCCGCGGGACCGGACGCCGACCAGTTCGCCGAGGCCGTCGTGCCACTGGGACGGCTGGCTGACGCCGAGGAAATCGCCGAGGCCGCCCTCTTCCTGGCTTCGGACGCCTCGTCGTTCGTCACCGGCGCCGAACTCTTCGCCGACGGCGGCTACACCCGGGCCTGAACGACGGCCGGTGGTGCGCATCCGGTTCCCTCGAAGCGATGGGGCGCACTGCCGGCCGCGCGTGTGCGTAGTACGAGGCCCAGTGCGCCCGAAGCAACGAGATCGTGGCCGCGGCCTCATTGGATGACGTCGGCCGCCACCCCGACTGCCGCTCCGGCAACGCCAACCTCCGCTGGATGCTCATCCATCTCGTCGAGGAGACCGGACGGCACGCGGGGCACGCGGACATCGTGAGGGAGCTGCTCGACGGGGCGAAGGGGTACTACTAGGCAGTTTCGTTTGGATCAGTTGGTCGTTGGTCCGGGTGTGCCGTTAACAGATGCGCAGTGGGCGCGGATCGAGCCGTTACTCCCGGACCGGACGCCGAAGCGCGGCGGCCGCTGGCGGGATCACCGCGAGGTGATCGACGCGATCGCCTTCAAGTTCCAGACCGGCCGCAGTGGGTGCACCTGCCACAGAAGTACGGCAACTGGCGCGGCGTCTACAACCGGTTGCGGATGTGGTCCGTCGACGGCTCCTGGGAGCGGGTGTTCATCACGTTGATGGCCCAGGCCGACGCCGACGAGGACCTGGCGTGGGCCGTGTCGGTGGACTCCACGATCGTGCGGGCCCACCAGCACGCGGCCGGGGCCCGCAAAAAGGGGCCCCGGCCGGCGAACCAGGTGACCATGCCATCGGCCGGTCCCGCGGCGGACTGACCACAAAGATCCACCTCGCTGCCGATGCCCATTGCCGACCGCTCGCATTCGTCCTCACTGCCGGACAGGCCGGTGACGCGCCAGCCTTCATCGACGTCATGGCGCGGCTGCGCGTTCCCCGACGGCGTGCCCGGCCACGCACCAGACCGGACCTGGTCCTAGCCGACAAGGCCTACTCATCCCGCGCTGTCCGCGACCACCTACGCCGACGTGGCATCCCGGCCGTCATCCCAATCCCGGCGGACCAGCGGGGCCACCGGCTGCGGCGGGGCAGTCAGGGCGGCAGACCGCCAGCCTTCGACCGCGAGGCATACAAGCAGCGCAACACCGTCGAGCGGTGCTTCAACCGCCTGAAGCAATGGCGCGGCATCGCCACCCGCTACGAGAAGACCGCCACCATCTACCTGGCCGGACTACACATCGCGGGCATCTTCATCTGGTCCGCCCGCTGAGCTGCTCAGGCGGAAGCGTCTGCATGGTCTCCGTTGCCGAACCACCACTCCACCTCATCGACGCCCGCGGCCCAGGCATCCATGACCCGCTCAATCGCGGGTATGCCCACCGTGCGGGCGACAGTGACGACGATGAAGCGCAAGTTTGGCGGCGCCTCGGTCATGTCTCCGAGATGGCTGACCGCTTCTCTCAGCTCAGCGAACGACTCCGGACTCAGCTGACCCGGACCAGCTGCCTGAAGGCACAGGTTCTCGCCGTGTTCAACAATCTCGAAGTGGCCGTCATCGGCAACCCGCAGCACGTCACCAGCCGCGCATCCGAGCACCATGCCCGGACTGCCTGCCAGTTCGAACAGGTCCGACTCCACCGCGCGGGCCACACCGCCATCGGCTACGACCGCAACCCCGACCTCGCCGACGTCGGCAGCCTCGCCGAACTGGTCGACAAGCTCAATGGGCCCGTGCGTGGTCTGGGTGATGGTCCCCGCGCGCGCCGCCACCCAGCCGACGATCGACGAGCTCAAGTACCTGCTCTCGCCCGGCGACATCGTCGACGGCGGCAACTCCCGCTGGACCGACGACGGGAATTTGGCGACAGGGCCTAGCACTCACCAGCCCGCTACACCGAGCAGTCCGCACGGCCGAACTCGCAGGCGCCGAGGAGGCCGTACCGGATCAAGACCTGCACGAGTGGGACTACGGCGCGTACGAAGGCATCACCACCCGCGAGATCCACCGCACCCGCCCCGACTGGTCCCTGTGGACCGACGGCGTGCCGCCTGGTCCCGATGGCCACCTTGGCGAATCACCGGACGAGGTGGGCCTGCGCGCCGACCGTGTGCTGGCCAAGGTGGACGCGGCGCTCGCGAGCGCCACGGGCGACGTGATCCTTGTCGCCCACGCCCACTTCCTCCGGGTTCTGACGGCCCGTCGGCGAGGTCTGCAGGCCGCGATCGTGTAGGGCCGCGGCACCCTCCTGGGAGAGCGGCCTCAGGACCAAAGCCCGGTCAGTCGCCCGTGTCGTGGTCGGTATGCAGATCGCGCCCCCGGGTTTCCTGGGCTGCCAGTGCGCACACCAGACCGATCAGCGCGGCTGCCGCCCAGATCGAGGCGATCGGCCAGGCGGCGCCGCCGGCCGCGCCGACCAGGGCACCCGCTATGAGCGGCACGCATCCAGCCACCACACCCCCGAGCTGGTAGCCGATCGAGGTGCCGGTGTACCGGACGTCCGCGTCGAACAGCTCCGCGTACAGGGCTGCGGTCGGCCCGTACATGCCCGCGTGGGCCACTGCGAGCGCGAGCAGCATGGCCAGCCAGGTGAGGGATGTCTGCCCGGTTGCCAGGAGCCAGAAGAACGGGAAGGCGAGCAGGAGCGTGAATGCGGCAGCGGTCAGAAAGACAGGGCGTCGTCCCAGTCTGTCGGACAGTGCGCCGAAGTACGGCACGGTCATTGCCTCGATGACCGCTGAGATGAGGATCCCCGTCAGGAGGACGTTCCGTGACAGGCCGAGGTGGGATGAGCCGTACGACAGCACGAAGACCGAGACGATGTAGAACGGGACGCTGGCCGAGACGTACATGCCGACGGTCAGGGCGATGGCCTTGCCGTGGCGGCGGAAGACTTCCTTGGCCGGCAGCTTGCGTGCTTGCCCTGTTTCCTTGATCTGGACGAACGCCGGGGGCTCGGTGATGTGTGACCGCAGGAACAGGCCCACTGCGATCAAGGCGATGCTCAACAGGAACGGGATGCGCCAGCCCCAGGCGAGGAGGTCGTCGTCGGGCAGGGCGGAGACGGCCGCGAACAGGGTGGAGGACAGCACCAGTCCCAGCGGAACACCCATTTGCGGCAGGCTCCCGTAGAAGCCCCGCCGGTGCCGCGGCGACGACTCGACCACCATGGTCACCGCGCCGCCCCACTCGCCGCCGACGGCGAAGCCCTGCAGGAAGCGCAGCGTGACCAGCAGGATCGGCGCCCAGATCCCGAGGGTCTGGTAGCCCGGCAGCAGGCCCACCAGGACGGTGGCCGCGCCCATCAGGAACAGCGTGAGCATGAGCGCTTTCTTACGCCCCACGCGGTCCCCGAAGTGGCCGAAGACGACTCCGCCGAGCGGGCGGGCGACGAAGCCCACCGCGAAGGTGCCGAACGCGGCCAGGGGGCCCGCCGCGGGGGAGAAGCTGGGAAAGAACTCCGTGCCGAAGACCAGTGCTGCGGCGAGTCCGTAGATGTAGAAGTCGTACCACTCGATCGTGCTGCCGATCAGGCCGGCCAGTGCCGCTCTGCGGGTGACGGCCAGGGGCAGTTCGTGGCGTTGTTCGGTTGCTTCGTCAGTGAAGTGAGGGTGGCTCATGCGGGTTCATCGCTCTCGTCGTTGGGAGTCGGGTGAACCGTCTGACGGGGTCAGAGGGTCGGAACCAGGCCGCCGTCACACCGGACGGCAGTGCCTGTGACGTATGCGGCCGGCGCGCTGCACAGGAACGCGGCGACGGCGCCGAACTCGTCGGGGTCGCCGTAGCGCCCGGCCGGGATCGTGGCCCTGGACGTGGCCTCGACCTCGTGCAGTGACCGGCCGGCGTGCTGGGCGGCGGCCTCGTCGATCTGCCGGGCTCGCGGGGTGGCGATGCGGCCGGGCAGCAGGGAGTTGACCGTCACGCCCTGGGCGGCGACCTCGGTGGCGAGGGTCTTCAGGTACCCGGCGAGCGGCCCAGCGACTGCGGCAAGCGGGAAAGAGCGGCACAGCGGCCGACCCTGCGGCGGCCGATCAGCTCGATGACCTCGAGACGGCCTACGCGGTCGAGAACGCCACCCGGGACCTGGCGCTCGCGGCCGGTGATCGAGCCATCGGCTACAAGATCGGCCTCACCTCACAGTCCGCGCGGGATGCTTTCGGCGCCAGGAAGCCGGCCGCCTGCCACCTGCTCGCCGGCCGGCTGCTCCAGGACGGACAGCCCCTTGTCACGGCCGGACTGTTCGAGCCGAAGGCGGAGGTGGAGGTCGCGTTCATCCTGGGCGAGGCGCTGCCCGGCCCGGTCGTGACCGTCCAGGATGTCTACCGCGCCACCGCCGCAGTCGCCCCGGCCTTCGAAATTGTCGACAGCAGGTGGCGCGGCGGTGCACGGACGCTCCCGATGCCGGTCGCCGACAACACCGACGCGGCGCGCGCTGTGCTGGGGCCCCGGGTCAAGCCCCCTGCGGACCTGTCGAAGAGCATGGCCACGCTGCTGACCGGCTCCCAGACGGTGCCGGGCAGCGCGGCCGCCGTCATGGGAGATCTGGCCCAGGCGGTCGCATGGTTGGCTGGACACCTGCTGCGCAACGGATCACGACTGGAGGCCGGGGACATCATCCTGAGCGGCACCCTGTGCGCTCCGACGCCGATCGGTGCCGGCGATCGCCTGGTCGCTGATCTCGGCGAGCTCGGCCGGGTCGTCGTCGACGTAAGCTGATGCCCCTCGCTTCATCCGACTCTTCCACGCCGGCTTCGCCCTCGACGATCTTCGCGGCGAGGAAATCACCCTGCGCGTTGACGGGCCGGACGGCTTCCTCCTGGAGGGCCGCAACAGCCTCGCCAGGATTGGCCGGAGCTTTGAGGGGTTGGTCGCCGCGACTCACGGCAGTCATCACCACGGGTGTGCGCTGTTCACCGGCACGCTCTTCGCCCCGTCACAGGATCGGGGAGAACCGGGCATGGGCTTCACCCACCGATATGGCGACACGGTCACGATTGGCAGCCCCGGCTCGGGACACTCAGGAACGTGACGCGCCCGACCGGTGCGCTGCCGCCGTGGGAATTCGGCATACGGGCGATGGCGGCCCGGCCCGGCTCCGATCGCCTGGCGGCGCAGCGGTGGCTACGCAGTGACCAGCGTGTACCGGACAGTTTGGGCCTGGATGAGCCCGTCTTGGAAGACAAACGTGTCCACGCCGTCTTCCACCCGGGCAGTGGGACCGGTGGCCGACCACTCCAGGAAGAGGATGCCGTCGGCGAACTGCGGCTTCAGGGCCCAGTCGGCGTCGGGGAGATCAGCCAGGAGCCTGCCAATACCCTGCTTGACTCCCTCCCGACCCCTCAGGATGCCGTCCGGGGTGATCAGGACGGCGTCCTGCGCGTAGTTGCCGCTGATGAGGTCCAGGTCGCCGGTGCCGAGCCGGCGACCGTGGTCCTCGAAGATCTCCTGGGGTGTACGAGTCATCATTCTGCTCCTGCTCCGCGTGTTCGCCTGACGATATGCTTGCGTAAGCTTAATGCATCCCACTGCAATACTTGCAGGCGCTGTGCAATGTCTGGCTGTGGCGGATGTGATCAACCGTCATTGGTGTCTGAACTGGCCAGGAAGGCTGTTGAGAGGCCGGCGTCCCCACGATGGCGGCGGCCATACCGGCTGGCCTTGATGCCCCGTGCCCCCGCTACGGCTGGGGGAGGGGTGCAAGCACCGAAATCATCCGCGGCTGCTGGAGATGATGACGACCACCGGAAGAAGGTGCAGGGCACCAAACGGCACTCCGGGATGACATGGCCGTCACCGACAAGCTCCGCTCCTGCAGCGCCGCCCATCGCGAGGTCATGCCCTCCGTCGAGCACCGCTCGCGCGAGGGACTGAACAACCGGGCGGAGAACAGCCACCAGCCGACGGGGTGGCGTGAACGCGCGATGAAGGGCTTCCGCGGCGGCGTCGGCTCGGCCCGGCGGTTCCTGTCCGCGTTCAGGGGTATCTCGCCCCACTTCCGCCCTTGCCGCCACTTGATAGGTCGACAGCCCGCCACAGATACTTCAGCTCTCCGTTGACCTTGATGACGACCTCGTCCAAGTGTCATTTGTCCCCGGGCCGGGGCCGGCGGCGGCGCAGTCCGTCGGAGTAGGTCTGCCCGAACTTCCGACACCACCGCCGCACCGCCTTCTATGAGACGATCACGCCGCGCTCCAGCATCAGCTCCTCAACCTCGCGGAAGCTGAGCGGGAACCGGAAGTACAACCACGCGCAGTGGGAGATCACTTCGACCGGGTACCAGTGCCCCCTGTACGACGGCGACCCGCTCCCCACGGACGATCCCCTCCACCATGATCAACCAGAGGATTGCCCCATCCTGCCAGCCAACGGGACAGCGCCTTTTTGCCCCGCCATAGCTTCGCGCGGCGGCCGTGACCGAGGTGGCGGCCAGCAGTGACTGCGAGTCGATGATCCCCGCGGTCGGTTCCGTGGGCCGGCCCTCGGCTCCGCGGACCCTCCCGCGCAGCCGTTCATGGCAATCGGTGACCAGGCTCTTGGTCCGCCAGCGGCGGACGGCGGCTTCTTACCCTGCCAGTGTTTTGTGGAGGGCGTCGAGGCCGTCGCGATAGATCCCGGTGAACAGGGCGACGACTTCGTCCTCGCTCGCTCCTTGGGGGGTGAACCGCCCGGACCACTGCACCTCGGCGGCGTGCTTGTCGCCGGGCACTTCATGCACGCGCAGGGTGGAAATGTAGCCGACGACCGGGAAGGGCGCTTCGAGGATGGCGTAGCTGTAGTGACGCTCTGTTTCGTTGAAATCCACTAGGCGCTCGACGATGACCTCTCCATCCGGGTTGGTGAGCCGACGGACGCGGCCGCCCTCCAGAGCAGTGCTCTCGGGGATGTAGGGGAGCCAGTCGGGCAGGGAATCGAAGCCGCCGATCAGCTGCCACACGCGCTCGGGGGAGGCCGGTACAACCCGGCTTACCGATGTCGATGCCATGATCTTTCTCCAAACTCGTTTGTTCTTCGGGAACGGTGGTCGCGTAAGAACTCAGGCGTTGCCCGGGAGCGGCGCCTCGGGGCTGACCAGGCCGGCCTTGCGGAGTTCGGCCCAGAAGTCGGCCGGGACGTTCTCGCGCAGGGCGGAGAGGTCTTCGGCGATACGGCTGGGCTTGGTGGCGCCGGGGATGACGGCGGCGGTGACCGGGTGGGCGAGGGCGAACTGCAGGGCGGCGGCCTTGATGCTCACGCCGTGCCGGCCGGCGATGTCCTTGATGCGCCGGACCTTTTCGATGATCTCCGGGGGTGCGTCCTGGTACTCGAAGTGGGTGCCGCCGGCCAGGATGCCGGAGCTGTAGGGGCCGCCGACGACCATGTCCACACCGTGCTCGGCGGCCATGGGCAGCAGCCGCTGGAGAGCGTGTTCGTGGTCCAGCAGCGAGTAGCGGCCCGCGAGGAGGAACCCGTCGGGCTGCGGTTCGTCCAGGGCAAGGGTCAGCTCGATGGGCTCGGTGCGGTTGACGCCGAGGCCCCAGGCCTTGATGACGCCCTCGTCGCGCAAGCGGGACAGCACGCGGAAGGCTCCGGTGCGGGCCTCCTCGAACTTCTGCAGCCACAGGTCGCCGTGGAAGTCCTGGGCGACGTCGTGCACCCAGACGATGTCCAGACGGTCCACGCCCAGCCGCTTCAGGCTGTCCTCGATCGAACGCTCGGTGGCCTCGGCCGTCCACTCGTGCACGATCTTGTTGGGGTTCCCGTGCTCGAACAGGCCGCCCTTTTCTCCAAGGTCACGAGAACCCGTCTCGAGCTCGTCCAGGATCACGCGGCCCACCTTCGTGGACAGGACGTACTGGTCCCGGTCCTTTCCGGCGAGAGCAGCCCCGAGACGTGTCTCGGACAGACCCGCGCCGTAGAACGGGGCCGTGTCGAAGTAGCGGATGCCCTGGTCCCACGCGGCCTGGACCGTCGCGGTGGCCTCCTCATCCGGGATGGCGCGGAACATGTTGCCCAAGGGCGCAGTCCCGAAACCAATACGGTCAGGAAGGAGAGATGTGATGGTCATGGAAGGTCCTTGTCCAAAGGGGAAACCGGATTTCCGGCCCTTCAGCCGGTCCGTCGTTCTTTCCTCTTCGACATTAGGATGGGGATATCAGACTGTCCAAGACTTCCTTGGGCACACTTGAGTCTTTTGAGGTCTTACATGCTTGACCTGCGGCAACTTCGCTACTTCATCGCCGTGGCCGAGACCGAACACGTCGGCCGCGCCGCCGAACAGCTCCGCATCTCGCAGTCCCCGCTCAGCCGGCAGATCGCCCAGCTCGAGAAGAAGCTCGGCCTCACCCTGTTCGAGCGTACCCAGCAGCGCATCCGCCTGACCCGTGACGGCGCAGTGTTCTTGAGCGAGGCCAGAGCGCTCCTGCGCCATGCCGACCGCCTGGAGAACCTCGGCCGCCGACTGGGCCGCGGGGAAGAGGGAGGCCTGTGCATCGGCTACGCGCCCGACGCCATGCACACGGGTGTTCTTCCCGGTGCGCTGCGCCGCCTGCAGGAGGAGCGTCCCGGTATTCACGTCGCTCTGTACAACATGTCCGCCTCGGAGCAGTTCGAAGGGCTGCGCCAGCGCAGCCTTGACATCGCCCTGGTACGGGAACCACCAGACCGCGACGATCCTGTGCTGCGGGCAGCGCCCCTGCTGGAGGACCCCTTGCTGCTCGTCCTTCCGGCCGGCCATCCGCTGGCCGCTCAGGACACGGTCACGGCTCAGGACCTGGACCGCCAGCCCTGGATCGCCATCGAGGAGGAGGGCGATCCAGGATGGCGGGACGCGTTCGTCGCTTCATGTGTTGCCTCAGGCTTTGCCCCCGACATCCGGCTCGACGCTCCGGAGCCCCTGACAGCGCTGGGCCTTGTCGCCTCCGGCCTTGGCCTGGCGCTGGTACAGAAGAGCATGGTGCGAGGTGTGACGGACGCCGTGGTGGTACGTGAACTGCCCTGGCGCGAGGCGTCCGTTCACCTGTGGGCCGTCTGGCACCACATCGACCTGCGTCCGGTTGTCTCCTCGTTCCGCGAGACGGTGCTGTCGCACGAGCGGACGAGGAGCGAGGAACCGGTGTCCGCCTCTGCGACGTGAGGACGGCGACTTGTGCACGGCGGGTGCCTGTGCAGACCGCGGGGAAATACGTCCCTGCCGTGGATGCCGATCGCATACCCCCGAGAAAGACCCGGCCTCACTCGAGGGTATGCCGCACCCCATCCCGTACTACCCGCGATTACGCTGCCTGGCAGCGTGTGTCACGGAATTGCGCAGCACTGACGTACCGCAGGTGACGGTGACTCCGGTGCCACCTCTGCCTTTGGCCAAAGGAGCGGATCGGAAATGGCGCGGTGAGCGTGGGTCGGGTGCTTACTGAGTTCGGCACTTACCGTCCTCCACGCGAAGTCCACACCGAGTACGAGAAGTTGCAAATCGCCGCGTGAAATGGACGGTCAGACATCTGTCCGGAAAACGCGAGGCCCCTCAGTGACGGGAGACTGTCACGCTCCGTTCTGTGGTGGCCCGAGGGTGAGACTCCCTCGGGCCACCCGACCAGTTGTACGACCGAACGGTGAGCTCGAGCTCCTCGATCGGCAGAACCGGATCGGCAGCGAGGGCGGCGTCCGTCGGGGACGAGCCCATGTCGGTGCCCTCGGCGTCGATGTTCAGCTCACGTGCCAGACCGAACAGCTCGACCGGCGTCTTACCGTACGGACCGTGGACCGGGTAGGCCGTGTCGGTGCACCATGAGGGACGGCCTCGCCGAGGGGGCATCGCGTGCAGTGCCGTCTGAGGGGGATCAGGTGGCGGATGATCAGGTGGCACCCATACCCTCGCGCTCCCGTCCGTCCATGCCATGGCGCGTGTTGGCCGTGTTTGCCGCGGCTGTCGGGCTGTGGTGGTTCGTCTTCTACGGAGCCCCGATCAGTCGTACCTACGATCGCCCCACTCACGCTGTCCGGGCCGTACTGACCGCCGTGCTCGTCGTTCCCATGGTCGCCTTGGCCTGGCATCTGTTGGACCGTCGCCCATGGGCCGAGCTGGGCCTGCCATCGCTGCGGGTGGCTGGGCGGCACCTGCTGCTGGGTGTGGCGTGCTGGGCGGCCCCCGCCGCCGTCGGATTCGTGCTCTGCATGGGACTGGGCTGGGTCGAGATCGCTCCGCGGACATCCGCCGCAGAGATCACCGGGGTTGCCGTGTTGTTGGTCGTGCTGGTGTTCCTTTACGAGGCGTTGCCCGAGGAATTGGTCTTTCGTGGGTACCTGCAGCGCAACCTCGCCACCGTGCTGCGGCCTTGGCAGGCGATCGTCGGACAGGCCGCCCTCTTCGCGCTCTTCGGGTTCCTGGTCGGCGTGGCTCCCACCGTGAGTCGGCTCTTCATCTTCTTCACGTTCGCACTTGTCCTGGGGGTCTTTCGCGTCGCCACCGGCGACATCGCGGCCGGTGTCGGGTTTCACCTCTCCTTTCAGACCGTCGCGCAGCTCTTCGACAGCGAGGGCGCGGTCTTCGAGGTGTCCGGGACGGCCGCTCTCGGTGTTTTCGCCCTGGGCGGCTTGCCCTTCACTCTGGGGTGGATGGCCATGGTGCACCTCCGTCGCGAGCGCCTGGACTGGAATACTCCTCAGCCGTAGCGCGCCTGGTTCCCTCATTCCCCTCCATGCCTGGTGACGCCACACAGCTCAGGACAGGCCCGAGCCTCCACCGCTCCCGGAGCGGTTCAGCTGCGCCCCGAAACTGGGGACCGGTCCCGGCAGTGAGCGACGCCGCTCCTGCCACTTCCTGAATTGGCCAGCCGTGGTCAGTCGTCCGACACCGGACACGAAGAGGCCCGCTGTGGCGGCGTAGGTGAGACAGGTGGGGCCGTGCACCGCCGTGAGATAGGGCTCCTCGACGACGCGGAACTGCAGTTCGATGGCGATGATCAGTGCGGCGAGCGAGGCGAGTGCGAGGACGTTCGGCACCATCAGGGCCAGGCCGAGGCCGGCGATGGCCATCGCTGTGAAGATCAGGTTGCGAACGCGGGTGAAGGGCGGAACCCCGAGTCGCCGGTGCGCCGGCGCTGGATGAGTGTGCGTACGCCGAAGGCGGACAGCAACCAGAATCCGTACAGAGCCAGGCCGCCCAGGCCCAGCCGGTCATTGGGTGCTCGTCCCCTTCGCCGGGGTGCAGCACGAGCAGCCCGGCCCGCACCCGCACCTGTCATGCTCCTCGGTTTCAGCAGTGATTCCACCGATGGGCACCGCACAGCAGTTGTCGCCGCGCCAGGCCTCGCGCCCTTCCTCGGCCGCGACGGCGGCGATGACGAGGGCGGCGACGGGGTCGGCTCAGGTCCAGCCGGGCAGGGAGTTGGCGACCAGGCCGACCAGGAGGACGGCCGACAGGTAGGTGCACAGCAGGGTCTGCTTGGAGTCGGCGACCGCGGAGGCGGAGCCGAGTTCGGGCTTCGCGTACGGCGTGGTCGGCGGCGGAGAACTGCCAGGCGACGGCTGCTGCCGATGAGACCTCGATGACCGAGTCCAGACCGAAGCCGATCAGCGCGATCGAGGAGGCGAGGGTGCCGACGGTGATCGCGACGATCGCTCGATGACGTTGTAGGTGATGGTGGCGGCGACCAGGGAGCGTATGCGGCGGGCCAGTTGGGCGCGGTGGTCCGGCCCGGGGCTCAGGGAGATTGACATCGCCGTCAACAGCCGTCCTTCCCCTCGGCGTCCGGGCAGGTGCGGTCGGCCTCGACGGCGAGGGCCGCGCCGAGCAGATCGTCCAGGACGTGGCCGAGGTGGGCGTCGGCCGGTTCATAGCGCACACGACGGCCTTCGGGACGGCGACGACGATGCCGCAGTCACGCAGACGGTGCTGGCCCGAAGGTCAGTGCTTGTGCGGCCCGTCCCGGTGGATGGGGCCGTGCGGGTCCTCGCAGTGCGCGGCGCCGCCCGCTCCTTCGCCGGCCAGGGCGACCTGCAGAACCTGTTCCGGCGTGTGGTCGACCTGGAGCGTGGTGTGGGTGATGCCGTAGTCGTGCTGGAGGAGTTCCTCCAGGGCGCGGCGGACGGCGTGGCAGTCGCCGCCGGGCTCGACCAGGACGTGCGCGGACAGAGCGGACTGGCCGGAGGTGATCTGCCAGACATGCAGGTCGTGCACTTCGACGACGGCCGGCTGGGCGACGAGCTTGTCGCCCAGTGCGTCCGGGTCGACATCTGCGGGGGCGGCCTCGAGGAAGATCCGGCCCGACTCGCGCAGCAGCCCGTATCCGGCCTTCCCCATCAGGGCGACCACCACGAGCGTGGCGATGGCGTCGGCGCGGGCGAACCCGGTGAGCAGCACGATCAGACCGGCCACCGCGGTGCCGATGAAGGCGAACAGGTCGTTGAGGATGTGCTGGTAGGCGCCCTCGACGTTGAGCGAGGAGCGGTTGGCCCTGGAGATGCACCAGGCGGCCGCGATGTTCACCACGATCCCGGCGAGGGCTGTGCCGAACACCAGCCCGCCTTCCACCTCGGGCGGATCGATCAGGCGGCGCACGGCCTCGTACGCCAGCCACGCGCCGAGCAGCAGCAGGGTCAGGCCGTTGGCCTGGGCGGACAGGATCTCGGCGCGCTTGAGCCCGTACGTGAAGCCGCCGCGGGCCGGGCGTGCGGCCAGCCGCATGGCGATCAGCGCGAGCACGATCGACACGGCGTCGGTCAGCATGTGCGCCGCGTCCGAGATCAGAGCGAGGGATTGGGCCATGATGCCGACGGCGACCTCACCCGCCATGAAGACGGTGATCAGGCCGAGCGCGATGCCCAGCCAGCGCCGGTCGGCGTCCGCCGAGACGCCGTGGGAGTGCCCGGCGTGCCCTCCTCCGTGCTCGTGGCCTGGACCGTGCACGTGAGTGTGATCGCCCATGTTGTACGCCTTCCCCGTCGCAGCGGATGCCTTGCCCGCAGTGAATCGCACGCATACGCGAGTTGCCAAAGGCTGCATCGGTGACCGTTGTCATGTCGGTTAACAAGCCTCTGACCTGCGGAAATTTGCCGACTGGTGGATGCGCCCGAGCGGCAGCGCCCAGAGCTCCACCCTGTCGTGAACCAGCGGGCGGGGTGGTCGGTACGCTTCCAGGACGTACGGACCATGCGGTTCCGTCACCCGTCACCAGCCGCCCCGTCCGCTCCCCGCGACGGGCTCCCTGAAGGCCACGATCTGATGCGTACGCACTGCTCGCCAGGAGCCGGCTCGCCGGCGTCCGGCGCACTGCGCGGGCTCCGGGCCGGGGTGCTCGCGGTGCTGTGCGTGCTGCTGCCGCTGGCCGGGCACGTGCTTTCGCAGTGCCACGCGCCCCGGTGGATCATCGTTGCCGCGACGGCGGCCGTCGCGCTGCCGGGCGCGGCCGTGCTGACGCGGCATCGGCTGACGGACACCCAGCTGCTGGGCGTGCTCGCCTTCGCGCAGCTCGCCTACCACGTCGCCTATTCGCTGCCCGGAGCCTGCGCCACGGTGACCGGGCAGGACAGTTCCATCGGCGGCCTGGGCGGGCTGATCGAGCACGACGCGGCAGCCGGGCCGCCGCCCGGTGTGCTGCTCGCCGGCCACCTGGTCACCCTGCTGCTCGTCGCGCGCCTGCTGGGCGTTTCGGAGCGGCTGCTGTGGCAGAGCAGGTCCCTCCCGCTGGTCGTACGGCGTCTGCTGCTGTTCCTGTGGCCACTGCTCGGCGGCCGTCACGGCACCGGCCCGCGCACTTCCTTCCCCAAGAGCACCTCGCCGCTGATGTCGGCCCTGCTGGTGCGGCTGCACGAGGGTCGGGCGCCGCCGCGCCACGGGCACGGTCCGTTCGCCCTTCTCCGGCCGATGCCGATCGGCGCTCTCCGCCTGCCCTGACGGGCCTGACGCGAGGGCCGCCCGGCGGGCCGGTCCCTCCCGTCCCGGTGGCCTGGCTGCCGGGGGTCACAGAGAGTTCCGCGTCATGTACGTCACCGACCGGCGTGCCGTCCGCACGACGGCACGCGCCCTTGTTGTTCCGGCCGCCCTGGCGGCCTTGGCCGTCGCCACCCCGCAGGCCGCGGCCCACACCGAGCTCGACATCAGCAGCCCGGGCGCGAACGCCAAACTCGCCGGGCTGCCCCCGCGCGTCACACTGACCTTCAGCGACGCGATGACCCAGAAGTACGCCAAGTTCGCGGTCACCGCACCGGACGGCAAGTCGGCCGCCTCGGGCGAGCCCCGGGTCTCCGGCAAGACGGTCACCCTCGCGCTCGAACCCACCTCGCGCGCCGGCCAGTACACGGTGGGCTACCGGGTCGTGTCCGCCGACGGCCACCCCGTCTCGGGCTCGTACACCTTCACCGTCGCCGAGACCAACAGCCCCAGTCCGTCGCCGCGCCGAGGAGTCGACCGGTGCGGCGGCCCCCCGCGCCGCCCAAAAGCCCGCGCCGGACAAGACCGAGGGGGAGTCCTCCGGCGCGACCGTCCCCGTCCTCTTGGGGGCCGGCGCGCTGGTCGTCGCGGCCGCGGGCGCGTACGCCGTACGACGAAGGCGAGCTGGTCATGGCCGCTGAGACCACCTTCAGGGCCAGGCGGCTGCCGCGGCTGCCGCTCGTGCTGGCCGGATCGGTCGGGCTGGCCGTCGCCGTCACGGCGATCGCGGTGTGGGCCGGTGGCGGGGCTGCGGTCGAGATCCCCGGCATTCCGGATGCGGGTGCGCTGACCGCGTGGGGCCTGCCGGTTGCCCGTACCCTCGCGGACGCGGCCGCTGTGGCGACCGTGGGTGCACTGTTGCTGGTCGTCGTGCTGTTGCCGGGCGGCAAGAAGCTCAGCCCGACCCAGCTGCGCTACCTCAACTGGGCTGCCGCCGCTGCCGCGTTGTGGGCCGTGGCGGCGGCCGCCGCGCTGGTGTTCACGCTCTCGGATCTGTTTGCCCAGCCGGTCGGCGAGATCGCGTCTCCCGCGGTGGTGGCGGACTTCGTCGCCACGGACGCCCAGGGGCGCTCGTACGCGCTGATGGCGGGTGCCGCGGGTCTGATCGCGACCCTCTGTGTGGGCATCGGCACGGCCCGCTGGGCCCGTCTGGCACTCGTCCTCGCGGTCGCCGGGATGCTCCCATCCGCATTCACCGGGCACTCCTCGGCGGCGGGCAACCACGACGCCGCCGTCACCAGCCTCGCCCTGCACCTGGTCGGGGTCGCGGTGTGGGTCGGCGGGCTGGTCTTCGTCCTGATCGTCGCCGCGCGCCGGGAAGAGCAGGCGGCGGACGCCGTCCGGCGCTTCAGCCCGCTCGCCGCGGGGGCGCTGGTCGCGGTCGCGGCCAGCGGCATCGTGAACGCCGCGGTTCGATTCCCGTCCCTGGGTGAGGTGTTCACCAGCCGGTACGGACTGATGGTGCTCGCCAAGGCGGCGGCGCTCGCCGCGCTGGGCGGCATCGGATGGTGGCATCGCCGCCGCACGCTGCCCTCCCTGAAGGACGGCAGGCGGCGGGGGTTCGTACGGCTGGCCGCCGGTGAACTCCTGCTCATGGCCGCGGCCATCGGTCTCGCCGTCGGCTTGTCGCACACTCCCGCCCCCGGCGCCGGTGACGCCTCGCTCTCACCCACCGAGGAGCTGCTGGGCTTCGCCATGCCGCCGCCGCTCGGCGACTTCCCGTGGACACCGCTGTTCACCCAGTGGCACTTCGACCCGCTGTTCGCGTTCGGCACGGCGGCCGCCGCGCTGCTGTATCTGGCGGGCGTATGGAAGTTGCGCGCCCGGGGCGACAAGTGGCCCGCCGGACGGACGATTTCGTGGCTGCTGGGCCTGGCAGTGACCGTGCTCGCCACCATGAGCGGACTCAACGTGTACGGCAAGGTGCTGTTCAGCGTGCACATGGGCCAGCACATGATCCTCGCGATGACGGTGCCGATCCTGCTCGTGCTGGGCGCCCCCGCCACGCTCGCCCTGCGGGCCCTGCCCGCCGCCCCGAAGGGGGAGCCGGACGGGCCGCGCGAGATGCTGATGAAAATGCTGCACAGCCGGTACGTCAAGGTCATCTCGCATCCGGTGGTGGCGAGCGTGCTGTTCATCGGCAGCGCCTTCGCCGTCTACTACAGCTCGCTCTTCGAGACCCTGATGCGCAGCCATCTGGGCCACATGCTCATGCTGGTGCACTTCCTGGCCGTGGGGCTGCTGTTCTTCTGGGTCGTCATCGGCATCGACCCGGGACCGCGCCGCCCGCCCCATCTGGGTCGGCTGTTCGTCCTCATGCTGACGATGCCGTTCCACTCCTGGTTCAGCATCTCGCTGATGAGCTCGACCGCGCTGATCGGCGAGGGCTGGTGGTCGGCGCTCGACCGGCCCTGGGTCGAGTATCCGATGGACGACCAGTACGACGCCGGGGCCATCGCCTGGGCCACCGGTGACATCCCCGTACTGATCACCACGATCATCCTGTCCATCCAGTGGGTCCGCTCGGACCAACGTGAGGCCCGCCGCGTGGACCGGAAGATCGACCGCGGCGACGGCAACGACCCGCTGGCCGCCTACAACGCCTACCTGGCGAGCCTGCACGCCCGCGACCGGCGACCCGCCCGCCCCTCCACACCCACTCCCACCGAGGAATCATGAAGAAGCTGCACAAGCACCTGATCGTCGCCGCCGTGCTCGTGGCCGGTTTCGCCGCCGCCTTCGGCTCCTTCCTGCTTTTTTCCCCGGACGACCGCGATGCCGGCGGGCTGGATGTGCAGCCCGCGGTCGAGGCGCTGCCCGTGCGCGACAGCAGCCACCGCCTCACCGAGCCGAAGAAGAGCGAACTCACGATCGTCGAGTTCCTCGACTTCGAGTGCGAGTCGTGCGGGGCGATGTACCCGGTGGTGGAGCAGCTGCGCGAGGAGTACGGAGATCGCGTCACCTTCGTCGCCCGCTACTTCCCCATGCCCGGCCACCGCAACGGCGAACTCGCCGCCCGCACCGCCGAAGCCGCCGCCCGACAGGGCAAGTTCGAGGAGATGTACACCAAGCTCTTCACCACCCAGAAGGAGTGGGGCGAGTCGCAGGAGTGGAAGGAATCCGTCTTCCGCGGCTACGCGAAGGAACTCGGCCTGGACATGGACCGGTTCGACGCCGACCTCGCCGATCCGGAGGTGGCCGGACGCGTCCAGGACGACCAGCGCGACGGCCTCGGCCTGGGCGTCCAGGGCACCCCGACCTTCTTCCTCGACGGAGAACAGATCGCCATCCCCGGTTCGTACGAGGAGTTCGAGGCGCTCATCGATGCCCGGCTGTCCGACTGACCGAGTGCGGAGGCAGCATGCAGTACCTGATCGACCAGGTGCGTGTCTTTCGCGCCCGCGCGGCAGCCCACATGCTGCACCTGGCCGGCCTCACCCAACACCATCGGCCACGGGCGATGTTCATCTCGTGCTCCGACGCCCGCGTCGTGCCCGCCCTGCTCACCGCCGCCCGGCCCGGAGACCTCTTCGAACTGCGCACGTACGGAGGGGTGATACCGCCCTACGACGCGAAGACGCCGACCGGCGAATCCAGGACGATCGAGTACGCGGTCAACGAGCTGAAGATCTCGGACATCATCGTCTGCGGCCACTCGCACTGCGATGTCGTCACCGCGGCCATGCACGACGGCCTGACGGCCTCCGGCATCACGGAGTCCGACGACGATCCGGCCCCGCTGACCGGAGACGTCACCGCCGCCGGGCACTGGCACGTGCTCAAGCAGTTCGACGCGCTCAGCAACTACCCGTGCGTCGTGCCCCGGCTGGCCGACCGGTCGTTACACCTGCACGCCTGGTTCCACGAGATCGACACCGGCGCGACCCTGGCCCACCACCCCCGCGCCGGCACCTTCCTGCCCCTGTGAACAGCCCCATCGCATCCGACGTATACGACAAGGTGAACGCCCGTGACCCCCACCAGTCGACTCGTCTACGACGAACGCCTGACCGCCCCCAGAGCCTGGTGGGCCATCGCCGTCCTCTTCGGCCTCTCGCCGGCCCTGATCTTCCTTCCGTACGGGACCGTCGCCGCGCTCGTCACCCTGAGTATCGGCACCTGCCTGGCCGGTATGTACGTCAGTGCGCAGGGATCGGCGCGCATCCGCGGCACCGGCGACACGCTGTTCGTGATGGACGCCCGCATCCCGCTGACCGCGTTGGGGCAGCCGGAGGTCCTCGACGGCGAGGAGGCGCGGGCCTGGCGGACGTACAAGGCCGATCTGCGGGCGTTCATGGTGGTGCGCAGCTTCATCACCACCGCGGTGGTCGTCGAGGTCCTCGACCCCGACGATCCCACCCCCTACGTCTACTTCGCCACGCGGACGCCGGACCGGCTCGCCGAGGCGATCGGTGCGCGAGCGTGACCGAGCGGCGTCGTACGCCTGTTTCCAGGACGGACGCCGACTCGTAGGGGATGATGGGCGACCGTGCGGCGTGATCACGTGACTGGGCAGGAGACGAGTGCTCCAGCAGGCCGGGCCAGCCGCGCGGGAACGTGTGCGCGGGCCGGCCTGTTCGCCGTGCTCGGCACCGTGCTCGCGACCTTCGGCCATCACGCGATCGCCGAAGGCACGGTGCCCTGGCGGCTGGTGGGCGCGTCGATCGTGGTCCAGTTCGCGGCGGTCTGGCCGCTGGCACGCCGCCGCTACGCGCCGGCCGCGACGATCGTGTTCACACTGGCCATGCAGGGCGTGTTGCATCTCGCACTGTCCTACGCGGACGGTGACAGGCAGGCCGTGGTGCCGGGGCACGCGATGCACGCCGGTCACGGCACGGCCGTGGCTGGGGACGGTCACGCCTGGCATCATGCCGGGGCCGCGATGACGACCGTGCACGTGGTCGCCGCGCTGGCCGTGGCCTGGCTGCTGCACCGGGCGGATGCACGGATGACGACCGCGCTCGGGCTGCTGCGCATGCTCGCCAGGGCGGCTGTGAGGGCCCTGGCCCAGGTGCTGCCGCGACCGGTCTGCGACAGCGGTCGGGTGGTGTTCGCGCTGCCCGACCGGCGACCGGGTGCTTCCTTCGAGGCGGCGGCACAAGCGTGGGACGACGTACTGGAGCACGCGGTGGTGCGCAGGGGACCACCGCGGCAGGAGCACCTCCGGTCCGTCACCGGTCCCGGCACCCGCGGGACCGGCTCTTCCCGTACCAGCAATGGAGTTCCCCTGTGCCCATGTCCAAGCACCCATTGGCCCGTGCGGGTCGCCGTGTCGCTCTCGCCGGTGCCGCCGCGCTGACGGCCACGCTCGCCCTGGCCGCACCGGCCGCCGCGCACGCCGAAGTCGAGGCCGACACCCCGCAGGCCCTGGCCGAGAACGTCACCCTCAGCTTCGTCTCCGAGGCCGAGTCCGACTCCGCGGGCTTCACCGAACTGCGCGTCGTGCTGCCCGAGGGCATCGCTCCCGGTGACGTCTCGCTCGACGAGGCCCCCAAGGGCTGGAAGCTGAAGCCCACCGACGACGGATACGCCGTTGGGGGCCCCGCCCTGAAGGCCGGGGTCGACGCCGAGCACAAGATCGAGGTCCGGCAGCTGCCGGACGCGAAGGAGATCGCGTTCAAGACGATCGAGACCTACAGCGACGGCGAGGTCTCCCGCTGGATCGAGCTGCCCACCGGGGGTGAGGAGCCCGAACAGCCGGCTCCGGTACTGGAATTGAAGGCGGCGGCGCCCGGGGCGGCCCCGGCCAGCCCCACCCCCGGCCCGACCGAGAGCGCGACGCCGAGCCCGACCCCGTCGGCCACCGAGTCGGACGTCGCGGCCGCAGGCTCTGACACCGACGCCAAGGCGGCGGAGGAGGACGAGGGCAGCTCGACGGGCCTGGTCATCGGTGGGATCGTCGTGGCGCTGGTGGTTCTCGGTGGTGGTGCGTGGTGGCTGATGAAGCGGCGCGCCGCGGCGTCGCAGAGCTGACCATCGCTGTGCGTCTGTGGGGCGGAGCTGCTTCCGCTCCACAGGCGGGTCGAGTTGAGCCGAAGGCAGCAGCGATGCCGGTCGGCCCGAACGTTGACGGGCCGGCCGGCGTCATAGGTGTAGCCGTCTTCGAAGGGGCCGCCATGACTGTCGTACGTTCCCCTGCCCGGTTCGTCTCCGCTGCCGCGCTGGTCGGGGGACTGCTGTGCGCGAGTGCCGCATGTGGCGGCGAGGCGTCGACGTCCTCGAACTCTGCCAAGGGGACCGGGGCGAAGAGCGCCGCCGTGCAGAGCGAGCCCCCCTGGCAGGAGCCTGCCTCGTACGCGTACACGCTGGCGTCGAGTGAAGGGGAACGGTCTTTGATCGGGACCTTCCGGGTGACGGTGCGGGACGGCAAGGTGGTGAAGGCGGCCGATCTCGACGACAGTGGTCGGCGAGTGGTGGAGCACATTCCCGGTGAAGTGCCCACTCTTGGCGAGCTGTTGGAAGAGCTGCAGCAGGCCCGGCGCGACCAGGCGGACACGGCGGAGGCGGAGTACGCGGCCGACGGGCACCCGGTGCGGATCTTGCTGGACTGGGCGAAGAACGCCATCGACGACGAGGCCCTGTACGTCATCAGCGCATACGAACCTGCCGCCGGCTAGGTGTATTGACCCGCAGGGTTGTTTACGCGGCTGATCGGGGGCTGGCCTCCGAGTGCGGTGTGGCAGCGATGGTAGTTGTTGGCGTGGAGGAAGGTGTCGAGGGCTGCGGTGCGTTCGTCGTTGCTGGTGCAGGGCCGGGAAGGCGCCGCGACCATGAGGGTGGCGACGACGCAGACCAGCCCGCCGGCGACCACCGCCGTGCGGACGCTGGTCAGTTCGGCGAGGAAGCCGACGGCGGCGTTACCCAGGGCCGGTGAGACCGTCGCCCGGATCATCCACAGGCATGCTCGGCCGGTACTCCTTCCAACTCCCCGACCTGCCCGGGGGCCTGCGTCCGCTGCGTGATCCGGACGCCACCTACCAGGAATGAGGCCCGGCGACGGGTCGTCAGCGGCGCAGGACGCTGACGCCCCGCTTCCTGCCCAGGACGGGGGTGTCCTCGCACCCTTCGGGGGCGACCAGGTAGGGGCCCCCACCCACTTGCGGGAGTAGCCGCTCGGGTCGTCCTGGTAGGGATACGTGCGCCGGTGGGGGCGTACGAACCACTGATGTCCTTGGCGCGGTCGGCGCCCACCCCGTACCGGTCGCTGCTCCTGGACACCGAAGGGTGGTTCCGGATCAGGACCGTTGGCACGCCGCGGGACGGTGACCCCCGTGATGGCGAACTGCACCAGTCGACTTGCGAAGGTGCCGAGTTCGCGGCCACTCAGTCGAGACAGAACTCGTTGCCCTCGATGTCCTGCATCCCGAGGCACGACTCGTTGAAGCCATCGGCAAGCAGTAGTCGCCCGCGTACCGCGCCGAGTGCGACCAGTCGTGCGCATTCGGCCTCAAGTGCGGCGACGGTGAAGGAGGTGCTGAGGGCGGCGATCACGTGGCCGGCGGCGAAGACCGCCAGTGCGAGGACCAGGGTGGAGCGGCGGGGCAGGCGGAGGGTGGCGACGGCCAGTGTGGGCGAGCCGACGATCATGCCGACCGCGAACGCGGTGATCAGCAGGCCGGCCTGGGAGACGCTGACCCCGAGGTCGGAGGCCATCTCGGGCAGTAGCCCGGCGACGAGGAACTCCGTGGTGCACATCAGGAAGGTTCCGAGCGCCAGCAGGAACACGACGAACGGCAGCTTGGCCGCTCGATCTTTGGCAGAGGACATGCGGCGACGCAGACCTTTCCGCAACGAGGGGGATCCGAGGAGCCCGCAGAAATGGTCACCATGCAACCCGGTCGTCGCGGAAGATGGGAGTCTGTGTCGTGAGGGGTACCAGCAGGGACCCCCAGCCCTATCCGAGCAGGCCAGGGCCCTGCATAGCTGATGTTGCGGCAGTGGAAAGGGCTTGGCGCAGGCGCCGGATCAGTCCTCCAGGTCCGCTGGCGCGGTGCGCACGTCGTCGGCGGTGACGGACCAGCTCGCCAGGAGCTTCAGGCCGTCCTCGGCCGCGGTGCCGGCCGGTGCGCTGTAGACGACCACGGACTGCCCGGTGTCGCCCGGCAGGGCCATCGCCTCGTGGTCGAGTTCCAGGTCGCCGACGATCGGATGCCTGAACCGCTTCGTTCCCTCGCGGAAGACGTGCACGTCATGGGCCCCCCACATGATCCGGAAGCTGTCGCTGCGGGTGGAGAGCTCGCCGATCAGGTTCGACAGCTCACGGTCGTAGGTTCTTGCCTGCCTCGACGCGTAGCGCGCCCACCGCGCCTTTCGCCACGCGTTCCCAGTCGGTGTAGAAGCGCCTGGCCGCGGGGCTGAAGAACACGAACCGGGCGGTGTTCGCCCCGTAGACGGGGGCGGCGTACATCTCCGAGTACAGCGCCCGGGCGAGCGGATTGGCGAGCAGGACGTCAAAGCGGTTGTTCTGCACGAACGCCGGCAGCCCCGGCATCCCCTTGACGATGCGCTGCACCCCGGGCCGGATCGTCGACGGCACCGGGCGGCGTCGCGCCCGGGCCGGTGTCGCGTTCGCGGCCCGGGCCCGGTCGTACAGGTGCGTGCGCTCGGTGTCGTCCAGACGCAGGGCCTGGGCGAGGGCATCCAGGACGCTGTCGGAGACACCGCCGAGGTTGGCACGCTCCAGGCGCGTGTAGTACTCCACGCTCACCCCGGCCAGGACCGCGACCTCGCTTGCGGCGCAGTCCGGACATCCGGCGGGTGCCGTACACGGGAAGCCCCGCCTGCTCGGGCGTGATCTTGTCACGGCGCGACTTCAGGAACGCGCGGATTTCCTCCCGATTATCCATATCCCCAGGTCAGGCACGCCGCGCCGGCCTGGGAGTCCCTGCCAGTACCCCTCACCGCAGGGACCCCAGCACCTACCCCTCTCGGCAGGGGGGTCAGCGTCCGGCCGCTGTGAGCCGGCGTCCCGGAGTCATGCCCCAGAACCTGTGATGGCTGCTGGGCGACATCAGCTCTTCGGGGGGAGGATCAGGCAGGTGGTGGTGGCGTGCGCGATGAGCTTTCCCTGTTCGTCGAGGACTTTGCCTTCGGCTGTGGCGGTGCGGCGGCCGGCGTGGATGACATTGCCTTCGGCGGTGAGAGTCCGTCCGTCGGTGTGTGCGGCTCGGATGTAGTTCACCTTCAGTTCCAGGGTGGTGTAGCCGACGCCGGCGGGAAGCGTGGTGTGCACCGCGCAGCCCATCGCCGAGTCGAGCAGGGTGGCCGCGATGCCGCCGTGCACGGTGCCCAGTGGATTGGCGAAGTCGGGGCGGGTGTCGAGGGAGACGACGATGCGGCCGTGTTCGACCTCGTCGAAGCGCATGCCGAGCAGTCGGCCGATGGAGGGGATGTCGGTCGGACGTTCGGTCTGGACCCAGCGCATGAGTTCGAGGCCGGTCAGGGCGGTGAAGTCGGTGGTGGTCACGGGGTGTTCCTTGCTGTCGTGCTGATGATGAGGCCGCGCTCGGGTGCGGGGCCTTCCTTCGCCTCGGGGCGAAGAGGTCGGTTGGGCGCCCGTCAGCCGGGAAGCGGCTCGATGCGGGCGGGCACGTGCTTGTGCCAGGGGGTTCCGGCGATGGGGTCGCGCCACTGCAGGTCGGTGAGGGTGTTCATGGCCACACCGGTGCGTTCGGTGGTGCCGGCCTCGGTGGGCAGGTCGAGGCCGAAGCCGTTGGGCAGGGCGGCGTGGCCCGCCTGCATGCGGTCGTCGATCTCGACGGTGGCCTGGGCGGTGCCACCGCGGGTGGTGACCTGTGCGCAGGCGCCGTCGGCCAGGCCGAGCTGCTCGGCGTCGTGCGTACTGATGCGCAGAGCCCCAGTCTGGTCGCGTTTGCGCCACGTGTTGTCGCGGAAGATCGTGTTTGCGGTGAACGCCCTGCGTTGCCCGGCCGCCAGAACGATGGGGAACTCGTCGGTGGTGTGCACGTGTGGTGTCGTGTCCAGGGCGTCGAGCAGGTCGAGGAGTTCGGGGATGGGCAGCGGGATGCGGTGGTCGGGGTGGGGCACGTACCGCCAGGCGTCCTCGTACTCGTCCTCGGTGAACGTGACGCCCGAGCGGCCGGCCAGCATCGCGTCGAACAAGGCGTCGGCACTCTTGTGCCCGGCCCGGCGCATGGCCTTGGGGTACGCGCGCCCGATGCGCTGCGCGAGTCCCCACAGCACGGCGGCCGAGCGGGCTCCGTCCGGGAGCGTCGGGCCCAGGGTTTCGTAGAGCAGGTAGGGCGCCAGGCCGAGGACCTTCTTGTCGGCCGCCGCGAGGGCCGCGAACGCGAGCTTGAAGGCGGTGCGGCCCAGACGGGCCGCCGTGCGGAGCACCCTCAGGTGGGTGCGGGGCACCAGGTGGAGTTCGCGGATGAGGCGTGCGTAGATCTCCGGTTCGGGCAGGGTGCCGGGCAGTGCGTCGAGGAGCGGGGCGCGCAGGTGGAAGTTGTTGCGGGGGAACTCGACGTTGAAGAAGGTGGCTTCCCATTTCTCGAACTGGGAGGAGGCGGGCAGTACGTAGTCGGCCAGGCGCCCGGTTTCGGTGTGGGCGATGTCGATGAGGACGACCAGGTCGAGGGCGGCGAGTGCCTGGCGGAAGGTGGCGGAGTCGGCCAGGGAGTGGGCGGGGTTGGACGACTCGATGACCATCGCGTGGAAGCGGTCGGGGTGGTCGGTGAGGATTTCTTCGGCGATGACGTTGGCCGGCACCAGGCCGCCGAGCATGCGGGCACCGGTCACGGGGGTGCGGCGCACGCGCGTGGTGTATTGGGCCAGGGGCGCGCTCCAGGAGTGCGGCTGCATGGTGCCCGGCTTGGCGAAGTTCCCGGTCAGCAGCCAGATGAGCTTGTTGAGGTAGGAGACGAGGGTGCTGTTGGGGCCCTGCTGCACGCCGAGGTCCTCGTACGTCGACAGGCTGGAGGCACCGGCGATCCGTCGTGCGGTGGTGCGCAGCAGGTCCTCGTCCAGGCCGGACACCTCGGCGCACCGGGCGACGTCGATGGCGGCCAGGTGCGGGAGGACCTCCTGGGTCTGGGTGGTGCGGGTGTTGAGGAACGTGTGGTCGATCAGGTCTTCCTGGACCAGGACGCCGAGGATGCCGGACAGGCACCAGGCGTCGGTGCCGGGGCGCAGCTGCAGGTGGATGTCGGCGAGGTCGGCGGACTCGGTGCGCACCGGATCGATGACGATCATGGTGCGGCTGGGGTCCTTGGCGATCTCTTTGAGGACGGTGCGGGCGCGCGGGACCCCGTGGGTCTGCCAGGGGTTCTTGCCGATGAAGAGGGCGACTTCGGCGTGCTCGAACTCGCCGGCGGTGTGCCCGCCGGTCAGGTGGGCGTCCACCCAGCCTTCGCCGGTCTTCTCCTGGGCGAGGGCGTTGGAGCGGTAGCCGGCGCCCAGCGCGCGCATCAGGGCGCCGCTGTAGGCGCCACCGAGGTGGTTTCCCTGTCCGCCGCCGCCGTAGTAGAAGATCGACTTTCCGCCGTGGGTGTCGCGCACCGTCTTGAGCCGGGCAGCTATCTCGCGGATGGCGGTGTCCCAGTCGATGGGGGTGAAGCTGCCGTCGGCCTCGCGGCGCAGCGGGGTGGTCAGCCGGATGCCGCCGTTTTGGTAGTGGTCCAGGCGCAGCGCTTTGTTGCAGGTGTAGCCGTCGGTCAGGACGTGTTGCTTGTCGCCACGGATTTTCGCGAAGCGGCGGCCGTCGAGCTGGATCTGGATCCCGCAGTTGTTCTCACACAGGATGCAGGCGGTCTTGTGCCAGGGTGCCTCTGCCGGGTGCGTCAACTGCTTGTCCTCGACTCTCCTGCGCTGCTGGTGGGCTGCGGCGGCAGACGGATGCTGGTGCCGATCGGCCGTAGTGCGTCGGCAGCGGGCCGGACACCGAAGCTCGGCCGTCCGGCGCCGCCTGCCGGGGGTGGCGGGCTCAGCCCAGGGGGTTGGTCGTGTCACGCAGGACGGCCAGGGCGGGGGCGTACATGCGGGCCTTGATGGTGCCGAGGGTGTCGCCGGCCTTGTTGACCTGTGCCTGGGCGAGCTCGACGGCGGCCGTACGGACGGCGTCTTCGGCGACCGCCTGGTCGACGATGCCGGCGGTTTCAGCGTCGCTGCCGCCGTAGCGGTGAGCGGTGATCATGGACCGGTGCGCGGTCTGCGGGGCCAGCCGGGCCTGGATGAGGGCAGCCATGCCGGGGGTGAAGGGGATGTTGATGTCCGCCTCGGGCAGGCACCAGTAGCCGCGGTCAGCGCGCATCACGCGGAAGTCGTGGGCCAGGGAGAACATCGCGCCGGCCGCGAAGGTGTGGCCCTGCAGCGCGGCGACGGTGATCACCGGCAGCGACAGCATCCGGGCGAAGAGCGCATGGACGGATGTGACGTAGTCCTGGTGCTGGTCGGCGTGGGCGAACAGCCAGTCCAGGTCCAGGCCGTTGGAGTAGAACTTCCCCGTCGCAGCGGTCACCAGGGCGCGGGGCCCTTCGGCCTTCTCCACCTCGTCCAGCGCGGCGCTGACGGAGGCGAGCCAGCTGGGGTGGAAACGGTTCTCGCCGTCTCCGAGGTCGAGAACGAAGACGTTGTCCTGGCGGTCGAGCGTGGGCATGACGGCTCCTTCAGGCGGGTCGGGATAGATTCGTGCAGGTCAGGGCTGTGCCTTGTCGCCCTGGCCGGGGCGGTGGCGCAGTGAGTAGGCCAACAGGTCATGGATTTCGGCAGCGGCAGCATCCAGCGCGGCGGTGCTCTGCTCGGCCCGGCACATGATCACCGCGCCCTCGACCGCGGCGATGACGAACGAGGCCAGCCGCCTGCTCCGCTCCTCGGGCAGGCCGTGCCGGGTGAACAGCCCGGCGAGCGCCTCCTGCCAGCGGGCGAAAACTTCGGCTGCCGAACGGGCCAGTTCCGGGGCGCTGTCGTTGGTCTCCACGGCCACCGCGACGATGGGGCAGCCGGACCGGAACTCGCTCTCGATCAGCCGCTCACGCCACAGAGCGAAGAAGGCGTCGACGGCCGCCAACGGGTCGTCGGCCTCCACCGCGGCGTCGATCAGAGCGGAGATGAAATCGCCGGCGAGCGTCACCGCCTCGTCGATCAGCTGCGTCCGGCCGCCGGGGAAGTGGTGGTACACCGACCCGCGGGGTGCTCCGCTGTGTTCCAGTACGCGGTCGATGCTGGTGGCGCTGGCGCCGTACTCGCGCAACAGCGTCGCGGCACTGAGGATCATCCGCTCACGGCTGTCGCTCTTGCGCGGACTCACGCGTTCACCGCCCCGACGATGGCCTGCACGAGGAGAGAGTGGACGGGCATACCGATGGCCTTCCTGGCACGGTCGGGTGGATCCCCACCCGCGTGAACTACCTGCCAGTAACTTATGGGGTATGGCATAGAACATGCAAGGGCTCGTCACCAACGCTCGCGGCACTCACCAAAGCGACCCCGTTATAGGGGCGTGACAGGAATGGAGCTGTAGAACCCCCGCCGGCTCGCCTCCATCTGGCGGGGCTCCGTGATGTGAGGGGGCATGGTCCGTCAGCTGACTGGAAGGAAACGGCTGGCCCCGGGCGCTCGCCGAAGGCCCGGCCGACGCTGGGACGGCGAAAAACTTGGTGTGCGGGGCCGACGGAACCGGGTAACGTCTTGGTCATGTTCTTCCAGACGCCGATTTACGAGTGAGAGCGTGATGGGCCCCTGCTGACGTCCTTCGACGTCGCCGCGCCCATCCCCCACCGATGAATCCGTAGATCACTTCACATCATTCCGGGAGAACCCGTGAGCAAGAACATCAACAACCCCGTGGGCATGGGCGGCGGCCAGCGCAAGAAGCTGTCCCGCGCCGAACGGCAGAACAACGGTCCGCACCGCAACCTCGACCGCCAGGGTGCCGCCGACCAGAAGGCGGAGCTGGTGCGCAAGATGCGCGAGAAGGTAGGCGCAGCCGAGGGCGCCGGGCAGACGAGCGACGACACCGCACAGAGCTGACGCACCGCCGCCGCAGGGCGGCACCGCATGGGGCAGGGCCCGGACCGCGACGCGCGGTCCGGGCCCTGCTGCCGTACCGGGCACGGCCGGTCCCGCTCAGCTCTCGGCCGAGCACCCAGTAGGGATGAGACCAGGCCGGGGTTCTGGTGTGTGTACGTGTTGCGCCAGCCGAGCGAGGTGATCAGGTAGTTGACCGAGGGCGGCCCACTGTGCCCGGTGCGATAGCGCAGGCGCCTGTGTTTGAGGTGCTGGACGAGCAGGCTGGCGTTGACTGCGGCGAAGGCTTCGTAGGTGGCCAGCAGGGCGTCCCGGCCGGTCTCGGTGTAGCCCTGCAGCCAGCTGTGGCAGATCTGCTCGTTGAGGATCTCGGCGGCCCAGTCCGGTAGCGATCCGTCTTCCGACAGCCGAAGGCGGTTGGAGGCGATCTCGTCCGGGCTGAACAAACGGAAGGCCCCGTGTGCCGCGCGCTCGCGGATGACCGCGGACACGTCCGGCCAAGAGCGGGGCCCGCGGGCTGCCGACGAGGCCGGGGGCGGGGCCGTCTCCGGCTCGGGCGCCGGGCCGGACAGGGTCGTCGGACCAGGTCGGTGGGGCGGCCTTGGGTGGTGAACAGCTCGGTCGGCCGGTAGGAGCCGAGCCAGGCCGCCAGCGCCGCGAACTCCGCGTCGTTGTGGGCCGGGCTCTTCAGTGGGGTCTTGTGGACGGCTGCGGTTCCTGCGATCTGTCGCCGGCCACCTGCGCGGGGCCGGTGTGGCTCTTGGGCATGGTCAGCACGATCACCGGCTGTGGCCCGGTCTCGCCGAGCGGGCGCACCTGAGCGAAGGCGTCGGCCAGTAGATGGCGGAAGGTCGGCAGATCGGTGCCGTCGTCGATCAGGGGCGTATACCCGAGACCGGTGAAATAGGCGTGTATCTCGGCCGTGCTCATTCCGGCGAGCAGGGAGAGGCCGCTCATCCGCAGCCTGTTGGCCAGCACCACGGGCAGCACCGCCCCATGTTCCCCGGTTGCCACAAGGGCACGGCGGGCGAGCCAGGCCGCAGCGGTCGGGCCGGTCTCCAGTTCTCCGTCGCCGATCAGTGGGACGACGAGGCGGTGCGGGGTGTCGAGCACCATGCCCTGCGCGATGGCGAGCGCGGGCCCGAGCTGTCCGCCGGTGTGGCGGACGCCGGGGATGAGCGGGGTGATCTCGCCGCCGAACCGCGCGGTGTGCGGGAAACCGGTGATCAGGGCCCGAAGGTCGGGCATGGACCAGCCCGGCCCCTTCCCGGTCAGGTACAGCGCGCCGTTGAGATGTGGTTGGGAGGGAACCCGCACGCGCGGCCTTCCGATGAGGTAGACCGACGTGCGGGTTCGTGTCGCCGCTCAGCTGGTGCGAACCGAGGTGAAGCCGTTCTCTCACGCCTTCAGGTGAACTTCAAGAGCGGAAACGTTCATTCGCCCGATTTTGGAGGGGTTGTAGGCAATTCTGGCGGCCTTCTGACGGAAGGCTTGCCCATGCGGCGTCGTGCTGTGATTGCCACTTCTCTGGTTTCGCTGTCCGCCGTTGTTGTGTCCGCGGCTGTGGCTGCGGGACCTGTGATGCCCGTTGCCGGGACTGTCACATGGTGCTTGTCTTCTGCGGCAGCTCAGCATCTGGCGGATGACGGAGTCGTGGTGTCGGCGGTTGCTCCGGCTGTGCTCGAGTCTTCGGGGTCGGCCCCGTGTGTGCAGTGGCCGATGAAGGGCAAGATCAGTCTCGACCTGACTGAGGGGACCTGGACTGCGGGTGGCGGCATGAACTTCACCAGGGTCTCGGACGGGCAGAGTCTGCGCTTCACCGGGGCGCACGGTGACTTGGCGCGGCGGTCGATGTCGGTGGATGCGGCTGTCGGAGATGAAGCGGCGCAGTCTGTTGCTCTCTCCACGTACGAGCTCGACATGACGAAGATGACGGTCACCATGCCGTCTTTGAACTCTCCTGGCTCGGTTGAGGGCAAACCGTTCGACACGATCCTGACGCAGGACGGTGCGGCGGTGTTCTCCCAGGCGTTCGGTGCGTCGCCGGTTGCCACTGGGGACAGCCTGGCCACGGTCGCGGGCCGGGTCGATGTCGTGCCGGCTCTGGGCTGAGCTCAGATGCTGGGGGAGTCCGGGGGCGGAGCTGGCAGTTCTGGCGTCCTGGGTGATGTCCGGGCTGAGAATGTCAGCGCCGCAGTGCTGGCGTGGGCGCGGGATCTGGGACTGGTTGCCGGCGCTTTTGAGGAGAAGCGTCTGGTAGCGATGCGGCTGGGTGAATTCGCCGGCCTGACCGCGCCGGGTGCGAGCGCCAGCGATCTGGAACTGACGGCTCAGTGGGCGGCGTTCATCTGCCTGGTCGACGACCGGTTCGACCGCAACCGGGTCGATATCCATCCGGAGGACGTCGCGTCGCTGTTCAACCGGTTGCTGGACGTGATCACCGGCGGCGGCGCGGCAGGATCGGGCAGCGGGATCGAGCAGGCCCTGGATGACCTGTGGCGGCGTACGGCACCGCGGATGTCCACTCAGTGGCGCGAGCGGTTCGTTGCCGACTACCGCGACTTCGCCCTGGCCACAGGCGAAGAGGCCGCCGGCCGCACAGACAAGATCCGGCTGGGGCTCAGCGACTACGTCCTGCGGCGTCGCAGGACCATTACCGCCCTGCCCATGGCAGACGTCCTGGAGTGCACCGCCGACGCGGCCTGGCCCGGCCTCTCCGGCGGGGAAGACATCATGGCGGCCTTGCGTCTGGCTGCGGCTGATGTGGCCGGCTGGACCAATGACCTGGTCTCGGCCGAGGACGACCTGAGGGAGGACCGCGACAACCTGGTGACCGTGCTGGGCCGTGAGCGCGGCTGCTCCCTGTCCTCGGCACGCGAGCAGGTCACCGGCATGCGAAATGACCGAGTCAGGGATTTCCACGCGCTTGCCGCCTCGGTGACGGCGATGGCCGCTCCCGGAACCGAGCGGGACAGAGTACGGCGCTACGTGGCGGCCCTCGGGTCCTTTGTGGCCGCGACGCTGCACTGGCTTGGCGTCACCCATCGCTTCGACGCCCGCTGGTCGCCCCTGAGCCCCGGTCCATGTGACTGAGCTGGTTCGCCCGGCCCCTTACCGATCCGCGCTCTACCGTCCCGTGCCCTCAAGGACTGTCCTGCTGATGAGACTCCCTACCGCCGAGCATCTCCCCCCGGCCTGGCCGTCGTCGCGTTTCCCAGCAGGGCTGCCTGCCGGACGCAGGCGTCTTTTGGCGCACTTGCTGAACCGGGTGGGAGCGGACGGTGCCGTGCGCGACTCCTGCCGAAGCCGCGTCCTTGAATCCGCGCTCGCCCTGGCACTGGCGGAGCAGTGCGGATCTGGCCACCGTGACGCACGTGAGCGCATGGTCCGCTACCTGGAGCGCCACCGCGGCAGCGGAGATCTGATGGACGCGGCCGTGGCCGCAGCCGCCCTGGGCCGGAGCACCGGGCACCCGGCGCGTCACCAGGCCCTCGATGACATCGTCAGCCGTGTCCCGGACTTCACCGGACCTCGCAAGCGCGCCTTGGTCCACGCCATCTTCACCATGCTTGGCGCAGCTGCCGCCCATGACGACGTCGCTCCCCATGCCTTCGAGGTGAGCGCGCTGCATCCGTGGGCTGCTGTTCAGGCCGTTGCCGTGAAAGCAATCCTGGGCCGGGTGGCAGGCAGAGCCCCGGCCGGCCGGGACGATGTCACCTTGCTGGTCTCCACCCAGCGCCCGGGCACGGTGTGGGAGGGCAACCTCTTCATCCACCTGTCAGTTCTGCACGCCCTGGTGGACGTGCCCGGCATGGAGAGCGTCGTCGACGCCGGTCTGCGCACCGCCCTCATGCACCAACGGGAAGACGGCGGCCTGCCCTTCGTCACAGACACCGACACGTGGTGCACAGTCACCGCGGGCCTTGCTTTGGGCAGCGTCGGCGCACCGCGCGAGGTACTGCACCGCATCGCTCGGCACCTTTTGCACGTCCAGCACGCAAACGGCGGCTGGTCCTACACCGACCACGCTCAGCTCTCCGACACGGACTGCACCACCGTCGCAGTCGAGTTCTTGCATCAGCTGGACCCGGACGCCTACCGCGACCCGATTCGGCGCGCCCTGGACGCCCTGATCGCGGTTGGCGGCGCCGACGGCGGATTCCCCACCTACGGATCAGGTACTCCCTCCGAGGCGTGCATGACCGCCGCTGCGATCAACGGGCTCAGCACCCAAGGCCGCCACCATCACCTCATCCAGGCTGCTCTGCGTTTTCTCGCTGCCCGCCAGATGCCTGACGGGTCCTTTCCCCCCGGCTGGAGCAGCAGTCGCCTGCACACCCTCTTCAGGGCGTATCTCGCCGCCCGCCACTGGCAGTCCCCTCCGGCCGTCCGTGACATGTGCGGTCGGATCGCCAGCCTGGTGCAGAGCGCACAGAACGCGGACGGTGGCTTCGGACAGCAGAAGGGCGTCCCGAGCGATGCCATCAGCACCGCCTATGCCCTGATCATCTTGGCCGGACTGCTCGATCCTGCTCCCGCTGTGCGCGCCACCGGCTACCTGCTCGCCCAGCAGCGTCCCGACGGCAGCATCGTCTCCGTCCCCGACATGCTCGGCCCGCGTCCTTTTCCGTATCACGTCCCCTTGTTGACCGACGCGGTCACTCTGCTCGCCCTGGGGCACCTCACCCATCGCATCCGGCCGTCACACGTCGTCATGCCGGGCCGCCGGCACAGCAGTGCGCAAACCGCCGAAAGGACAACCCCATGAACCCATTCCGCCCCAAGCCGGCTGTCTCTTCCCTGCCCGGGCGCGTGTGCCTGGTCACGGGAGGTGCAGCGGGCATCGGGTGGGCCCTGACCCGCGCCTTGGCCGCGGCCGGGGCCCACGTGTACGTGTGTGACAACTCCCAGGCCAGCCTCGACCGAGCCGCTGCTGACCTCGGTCAGCTGCCTGGGGCGCCATCCGTCTTGTTCGCGCATGTCGACGTGACCGACCGCACCGCCCTTGAGCAGTGGATCGCCAAGGTCCATGCCGAGCACGGGCGCATCGACGTCCTGGTCCACAACGCCGCTTACATCCACTGGGCGGACGTCGATGAAATGACTGTCGAGCAGGCCCAGTTGTCCATGCGTACGGCCTACGACGCTCTGGTCTGCTCCGTCAAAGCAGTGCTGCCGCTGATGCGGGCGGGCGGTGGTGGGCAGATCGTGGCGATGGGATCGGCCGCGGGACGGATCTTCGTCAAAGGGCCGTCGGCGGCCTTCGCCGCGGCGTAGGCCGCCGTCGAGGCGTACGCCGAGATGCTTCGCATCGAGCTGGCCGGTACCGACATCGGCGTGACCCTGGTGCGTCCGGCTACCGTCGTGGGCACCGACTTCTTCAAGGTTCACGTCCCCTCGGCCCGTATGCCCAGGATCGCCGACTTCCTGCCGCCCACCACACCGGAGAAGGTCGCTGCCGCGACCGTCCAGGCGATCAGCAGCCGTCGGCCGGCCGTCGACATTCCTGGCTATCTGCCCTCGCTCTACCGTGCCTACGCCATGGCACCCGAGCTCACCCGCAAGGCCGCCGCAACCGGTGGCACCGCCCGGCGCGACTATGCCGCCGGGCGCCCCACAGCCGCCCCGCCAGCGCAGCCCGAGTCCATCCGAACCAGCGGCACACACCAGGACGGGCTCATCGCCCGTGCCCTGAAGAAAGCGGGGGGTAACGCCCATTTCGTGCGTGTCATGTCCCATATCGCGCCGGGCATCGACCGGGCGGCTCACCGACTCAGCGGAGGCCGGATGCTCCTCATGCCCGCCACGCTGCCCTCCCTGATGCTCACCAGCATCGGCCGCCGCAGCGGCCAACCCCGTCAGACCCCCCTGTTGTGCCACCTCGAAGCAGACGGAAGCTATCTCGTCGTCGACACCAACTTCGGCCGCCCTCCAAGTCCCGCCTGGTCCCACAACCTCACCACCACACCCCGAGCAAGCGTGACCCGCCGCGGACGCACGCTACCGGTGACCGACACCCTCCTGGAGGGAACCGAGCGAGCCGCCGCCTGGGACCACCTCGTCGAAGTCTGGCCCGCCTACGTCTCCTTCGCCCAACGCTCGGGGCGCCGCTTGCGGATCTTCCGGCTCACACCGGCCTGATCCCTGTCTCCCCACCGAACCACCACTGCGGAGAACACCGACACCGTGACCCTGCCCCTTCGTCCCACCCCCATGGACCTGACCATGCACAGCATGGCCCAGGCCCATCCCTCGATCTCCCAGACCATCGGAGTGATCCTCCACCTGGAAGGAACCACTCCCACCCTCGCCGAACTCCGCGCTCATGTCGCCTCCCACCTGGAGCACGAGCCGCGCCTGACCCACTACCTGCACGGCCCCGGACTCAAAGCCCGCTGGCACCACGACCCAGCTCCCGACCTGAACCACCGCGTCCGCGAACAGCGCCTCCAGGCGGGCAGCCAGCGTCTCGAGACGGTCCTGACCGGCCTTGTCGCGCACCCCTTGCCCGACACGGGTCCCCTGTGGGACGTCTGGCTGCTGAGCGGACACTCCCCTGGCCGCTATTCCATCTGCCTGCGAGCGCACCACAGCACCCAGGACGGCATGGGCCTGATCGGCACCCTGACCACACTGTTCGGAACCACACCCGCACCCACCACGCAGCCCGCACCCCGCGCAGGCGCCGGAGCCTACCTGGGCACCGTGCGCGGCATGCTCGCCGCAAGCGCCACCAACAACGTGTGGAACGACACCGCACTGCCCCTCACCGGCCACCGTGACATCAGCTGGGCGCATGTCCCCACGCAGCGATTGCGGAACGCCGCCACCGCCCGAGGCGGCGACACGAACGACGCCTTCCTGGCCACCCTCAGCGGAGCCCTGCGCACGTGGACATCACGATCCTGGCCCCGGGGCGTCGACAGGCCGCTGCCGGCTGTCACCATGGTCAACCTGCGCCGAGCGGAGGAACACGACCGGCCCGGAAACTACTGCACCTTCGCACCCGCGCCGCTTCCCTGGCACGAGCCGGCAGCGGAATGCCGCCTCGACCACGTCATCGCCGCCACCCGCAGCACGAAAGACCCAGCCCGCCACAAGGCCATGCGCTCCGTGATGGACCTCGTCCCCGCACGCGCCTTCCAGGCTCTGGCCACCCGGCTGACCACACCCGACCGGGCCACCATCACCACGTCCTACCTCGCCATCCACCGGCCCCTCCGCTACAAACAGGACCCCGTCACCCGCATCCAGCCCTTCAACTGGCTCCCACGGCACCAGCCGGCCTCGATCGTGGCCTGCAGCTACAACGGAACCACCAGCGTCTGTTTCGTCACCGACGCCGCTCTCCCCGGACTGCACCAACTGCCCAGCCTGTTCCACGACGCCTTGGACGAACTCCCGCACCCTCACGACGACTCGCACCTACCGGGCCAACTTCCCCACACCGGCGTGACGCTTCCGGCACCAGCCGCTGACTGCGGCACCACAGCCGTCATCGATTTCGCGCTCATCAAAAACATCCTGGTCCAACAGGGAAACCTGCCGGCCGCACCCATCACTCCCCGGGCCACTCAGACACAAGCCGGCATCGACTCCCTGGCCGTTGCCCTGCTGTCCATGACTCTCGAGGACCGCATGGGCGTCGTGATCACCGAACACCAACTGGCGAAGGCACCCACCGTCGCCGACCTGGTCAACCTGGTGGCCCAACGGGCAGCCTCACGCTCCGACCACGAGAACCCGGGAGAGCAAGGTCCCCACCCAAAGGCAGATCGACCACACGCAGTACCCGAGGCATAGTCACGCCCCGACACCTCGCCAAAACTCCGGCCATCACCCGCCGACACCAGCGGCAGCACACTGGCGACAGCGGGATCACAACATGCACCCGGTCAGGCGGAACCCCGAAGAAAGACACTCCGCTGACAGGGACGCGAACGAGCAAGCACAGAAAAGACAAACCGTTGTTCTTTGTACGTAAAACCACGACCCCGACGCCAGCGCATGCCGCGCGACTGATCGGCCTGGGGTCCTACCTGCCCCCGCAGAAGGTAAACAACGCCGACTTCGCATCACGCCTGGACACGACGGATGAATGGATCCGCACACGTATCGGCATTTCCGAGCGGCACATCGCCGATCCGGCGACAGCCACCAGTGACCTGGCGGTAGAGGCAGGACTACGGGCGATGAAATCGGCGGAGGTCGAACATGTCGACGCCGTCATCCTGGCCACCGCCACTCCGGATCATCACGTGCCCGGCACCGCGCCCTTGGTGGCCCACCGACTCGGCCTGCGTCAAGTCCCCGCCTTCGATCTCGCCGTCGGCTGCTCGGGCTTCGTCTACGCAACAACCGTCGCAGCAGGACTCATCCACGCGGGAACCGCCAGCACCGTACTGGTCATCGGAGCAGAGAAGATGTCGGCCGTCATCGACCCCGCCGACCGCTCTACCGCGCCGATCTTCGGAGACGGAGCAGGCGCAGTCGTGCTCACAGCCGGATACGCTGACGAACCAGGAGCTCTCGGACCAGCCGCATGGGGCAGCGACGGCGAGCACGCAGACGCCATCTACATCCCCGACGGGGGCTCCCGCCGCCCCCTACGCAGAACCGACGACCTGAAGAATCGGTACGTACACATGAAAGGAAACGAAGTATTCCGCCACGCGGTGCGCCGCATCACTCAAGTGACTCAAGAATCGGCAGCCGCAGCTGGATGGCGTGTCCAGGATATTGACAGGCTGATCGTCCACCAAGCAAACGCACGCATCAGCGCAGCCGTGGCCAACACCCTGGGAATCCCGCCAGAGCGCGTTCCGTCCAACATTTCCCAGGTCGGCAATACCTCCGCGGCCTCCATCCCCCTGCTGCTCAGCCACTCCGCGATCGATGGGCAACTGAAAGCCAGGCAACGAGTCCTCGTGACCTCTTTCGGCGCAGGCTTCACCTGGGCGGCCACCACTCTGCTGTGGCCCATCGCCCTCCGAGCTCTCAACTGAGCGTCGGCTGCGTTCCCGCGAAGGCCCCTGACTCCGGTAGCGTCGCTAGCGGCTGTCCGATGAGTCACGTGACTGTTGAGCGAGCGGATCGTTCCGGTCGCCGTGGGGCGGGGTGACTTATCGGGCGGTCTACGCGGGAGCCGCCCCCGGACCGGTCGACCGGATGTCCCGTCTCACCTCTCGTTGTCGCTGTCTCAGGTTTCGTTGCCGGATCTGCCGGTGATCCTGTTACGAGCTCTGAGTGGGCGGTTCGTGAGTCTTTGATGGGATCTGCTGTCGCCTGATCGTGTGGCGGCGGGGCGGAATCTGCCGGTCCGCGGTTGGTGATCTGCTGATGTGGCCGGGTGAGTGAACGCAAG